>NZ_PCYT01000042.1:0-14399 GCF_002553735.1 Lactobacillus sp. UMNPBX17 | reverse complement strand
AATATAGTCTTTGTCCGTATCTACATTAAAGTTTGAATAATAATAATTTTCTGTCATCTGATTATTAGTACTATTGAACTTGTTATCTGGAAACATTTTTTGAAGATATCTTATTTGAGTAGGTGAAGTAGGCTTGAAATCATTTGATGAGATAAATTCCATACTAGTATCTAACTGGGATAGAAATTCATCATAATATTTTTCTTGAGTAATCGTTGTTTTTTGCACGTTGGCAGTTTGTTTTATTGCGTGGCGTATAAGCTTAGGAAAGTTGTTTGGTGCTTGTACAGGCATATTGGCCTTTTTAACTACATCATTAATTTTAATTTTTTCTTTTTTATCGAGTAAAGAATAGTTTCTATCTAAGATAATAGTCATTTCTTTTGATGTGTTATTCATACTTGATTATCTCCTTCAATATTAGATTAGCTTAATTTTAAAATAGATTTTTGATAAAAAGTGTTTTACTTATATTTCTTGAAAATGTGAATTAAGAATGAAAAATCACCCCAGGAGTCATACCCTGGGGTGATTTTTTTAATCTATAAAATAATTAGTATTTAATATGCAAGGTTGATGAAGAGATATACCTTGTTAATCAATTAATTCTCAGTTTCTAATTTAGAAAGGACTATCAACAATGGCACTAAATATGGCACCGTTTGCCAACCACGGATTGAAGGCAACGCTATCTAATATGGAATTAGCAGTTCTTAAGCTTCGAAAAGTAGTAGCAACTACTGCAACAGAATCGAACCATTACAATGCGACTATTGCTGTAATTGCAGATCACAATATTATTACTAAAAGTAATGGTGATCAAACTCTAGATCCAAATTTGGGAGAAACATTCGTAGTTAGAATTAATAAGGAGAACTTACCTGACGTTCATGGAATTATTCCAAATATTAGACTAGTTAATCCTGTGATTCATACTATTTATGCTACGTCAGCAGAAAATAGTACCTTTGCTACTATTAACTGCAGTATTAGTGCGCAAGGAATCGAATTTCCACAAACTACATCGTCAAATAATAAAGGACAAGGTAGTGGTAGATAATGCGAGATTATAGGAAGTTTCAAGCACCATCCTCTAATGGATTTAACAATAAATATCTATTCCTGATCTTAGGTATCTTCTTTATTTTTGCTGGGTTAACTCTTAAGGTCTTATCTTTAGGATTACCATGGTTTGCTCTAGCTATTAATTGGATTGCTAAATGTACGATCATTCTAGGTATTGCATGTATAATACCCACAATTTGGCGCCTATTTGCAACTAATAGAGATATAAAAAACCAAAACTCTAATTATAATCTATCATCCTTATATAGTTCAGCTTTTACCGAAAGATTATATGAAATGAATCTATATGAAAATGATACTTATAACTCTAATAAAGTTAGATTTCCTAAAATTAAAATCACTAATTCAGGGTTTAAATTATCGGCAATTGGAAAGTTAAGAAAACAATTATTAGATGATGACACAATTGGAGATTTTAATTCTTTTTTAGCTTTAAATAATGCCAAATGTGCTATTCAATCAGCATATTATCGTGATGGGTATGTACATTATATTGTTAGACAGGCGATTGATAAGGATAGGCTGCATTTCTAATGTATTATTCTGTGCATATTACTAAATCAATAAAGTGGGATATTGCGGATCATATATCTGCATTAATAACGGGGGCAAGGGGTTCTGGAAAGAGCTTCTTGCTTCTCGCGTTAATAGCAATGCTAGCAACATTACCACAGAATCAAAATGACTTACTTGGTACGTCGATGATCCCAACACAGATCTTTGCAATTGATTTAAAGAACTCAGATGTTGCAAGATTAAAAATGCTACTACCACCAAATCGAGTTGCTCATACTAAGAGCGATGCTCTAAAGGTACTTGAAAGATTTGTTGGTTTTATGAAGCAACGATTGGAATTTATTCAGAATGAGACCCAATTTGGATCTACAGCTAAATCATTAGGGATGCCTGCTTATTATTTAATTATTGATGAGTGGTCTGCGACTAGTGCGGTTTTTAATGATGCAGTAACTAAAGAAGATAAGATTCAAAAATTTAAATGGTTCAATCTCATGCATGAATTAATGATGCTTAATCGGCAAGCACTATTTGGCGTAATCATTGCAACGCAACAAGCAACGGTTACAAATTCAGGACTGTCAACAGCAATACAAGAAGAAGTTGGACTTAAAGTCCATATGGGGAATGCTACTAGTGAAGCTTATAGATTAACCTTTGGAAATGACTTGAAAATCCCAAATGAGTATTTAGATGTAGGCGAAGGGATGCTATGGCTTGAAGGTCACAATTTGGACTGGGCCACACCTTTTGCAGCTCCTTATATAGACACTGAAAATTTTTGGAATATTCTTCAACAAGCTTTGGTAAATCAGAGCGATGAAAAATATTTAAAGTTATGTACTAGATAATTGTATTGGGTGTGGTCATCATGGCCTTCGGTCTGTGCCACACCAGAAGCCAGTCACGTAGTGGCTGGCTTCTATATTAACTTGATTAATCAAACACAAGAGAACAAGATAACATGAAAAATACCAAAAGACCAATTAATGAATATGACGAAGTTAAAGCGTATTTTTACGGCTCAACTATTGAATTAACAAACGGAGTAGGTCCTAAAGAGCCCAGAACTAAGGTGATAAAAGGACACAGATATGTAGTTCTTGAAACTGGTGAAATCAAGAATATGAATCAAGAGTCTGAAAAAAGAACTGATAATCTTGATAGTGTAAGAAGAACTATGAAAAGACTTAGACGATTAATTGGAGCGAATTTTGTTTCCAACGAAATTAATCGAAAAGATCAGCTTTGGATTACTTTGACTTATCGAGAAGATGTCAATGCAACTGATAAAAATAGTCCTGAGATTGTGTATAAAGACTTTAAGCGATTTATTCGTAAATTAAGGGAAAAACATAATTCTACAATTGAGTATATTGCAGTACTTGAGCCACAAGCCTCTGGTAGATGGCATCTTCATGTGTTGATGAAAACTATGAATAATTCTAAATTATATATTTCTAATTCGGATATAGAAAAACTATGGGGAAAAGGCTTTACTTCTACCAAACGCTTAAAAAATTCGGATAATGTTTCAGCGTATGTTATGGCGTATGTTTCAAACATAGAAATTGATTTAAAAAGTTCTGATAAAGGTAAAGCAATTTCAAAAAAAGTAATAAAAGGTGGGCGACTATCGTTTTACCCCAAAGGAATTAGAATTTATAGAAGATCAAGAAATTTAGTTGATCCCAAGATTCAAAAAGGACAAAAACGAGAAGTATTATCGCTAAAAGCAAGAGAAAAGCTACATAAACCCAAAGTTTATATTCGTAATCTTAAGAATAGATATGGTAAACAAATAAAGATTAAAACGGAATTTTATACCAAAAGGGAAAAGACTTATGGAAAAAATGATTAACTATAAAGATTTGTTAGCCATGGGTTTTCCTCAAAATCAAGCACGAAGAATTATTAGACTTGCTAAAGAAAACCTAGTAAAAGAAGGCTATGGGTTTTATAATGGTAGACGCGTGGGTTTAGTGCCTACAAGTGCTATTAATAGGGTTTTAGCTCTTCCCAATAAGGAAGGAGACCATATTGATGGTAAAAACTAAATATGCCAATGTCTATAAAGATTCAAAGGGAAAATACTATTATAATGTTTTTCTAGGAAGAGATTCCAAAGGAAAACAAGTATTTAAGAAAGGAAGAAGGGATGCTTTAGGGCATCCCTTTACTTCTGGCCGTGAAGCATCTATAGAAGCACGAAGAATTAAGCAATTATATTTGAATGTTGATTTGAACGATATCAGTTATGCACGATTTATGAAAGAACGTTTCATGCCTAAATACAAGGGAGACGTTGAAGCAAGCACTTATGATACTCATTCAAGAATGTTTTTTAAAGCTGTTGATTTCTTTGCTGATGAAAGGCTAAAAGACATTTCTGTAGCTGAATGTGAAAAATATCGAACTTGGCTTTTGACTGAATCAGGTTATTCTCAAAGTTATGCCAGTCTTATTTATACGTCATTTAGACAAAGTTTGGACTACGCCGTAGAAATAAACCTAATAACTATTAATAACTATTAATCCCTCTATGAAGACTAAAGCAGTGCCTAAAGGAAAAGGAATTGAAAAATATTGGACTAAAGAAGAATTTGAAAAAGTTCTTGCTTGTATTAATACTGATTCATTCTATGAAAATCTAATCTATGTTACATTCCTTTTCTACTATAGAATTGGTTGTCGTGTATCAGAAGGTTTTGCTCTAAAATGGTCTGATATTGATTTAACCAATGGACGTGTAAGAATTTTTCATAATTTGCATTATAAAAATAAACTTGAGTATGAAATCAAACCTTATACCAAGACTAATGCTGGTAAAAGGACAGTTACGATTGATGATGAGTTACTGCAGGTTTTAAAAGATTGGAAGAAACGCCAGAAAAAGCATGGAGTAACAGATTTCGTATTGAGTTATGATAATTGTCCTACTAATAAATCTACACTTAGTACCTGGCTTAAAAGATATGCTAAGTTAGCTGGAGTAGCTAGAATAGATGGACGAGGCTTAAGGCATTCAAATGCTTCTTATTTAATTGCTGAAATGGGTGCGGATGTTTTAACGGTAGCACATAGATTGGGACATAAATCACCAACTGTGACTTTACAATATTATGCTCATATGTTTCCTGATAATGATTTGGAGATCGCTTCAAGAATGGAAGGAAGCATGAATATTACACCGGCTAAAAAATCCTTAGTTGAATTCAATGGTAATCAAAATATAAGTGGGAATGCTATTGTTAGTATGCCAAAAGTTTGCCAAAACAAAGAAAAAGCCGTGTAATCGTTGATATAAAAGGAACGTCTCTTATTCTAAGGGAGTAATTTAATATATTAACATGAAGAGGGAATCCCAATATGACAGCATTTGAAGAGGGTCAATATTAGTAAAAAACACGGGTTAAAAGTAAGTTGTCTACCGAAAATTGAATATTTTGCTTACTTTTGTTGAAAAGTAAGTGATTGTTGTCCTACTTATTGTCATTTGATAAGTGGGGCATTTTTGTTTCTCTTTGTTGCCACAAAAGAAATGCTGAAATCCAAACGGAGCAGTCTGTTTGATCGTTGTTGTTACTTATGACGAAAACATAAGTAAATCAGATATGAAATCTCGAAATGACCTTGAATGAAATCTCAAGGTACTCATTCTCGAATGCAATATCTGATCGGTCGCTAGGGTAAAGGGAAGACTATCAGGCCGCCCTTTCAAGCAGTATATAATATAATTAACAAATTGGTATATATCAATTAATGCTGAGCAGAAACTAACCCGACGATTCATAAATTTAGTCAGCCGTTTTCGGTCGCAACCGAAGGCTGAAAATTTATTTTGCCGGGACGGCAAACATGAGGGGGTCATTGGACGATGAAGCCGTTAAAGGATTCATCAACTTCAGTTACACCGTCAACAACTAGAACGGGATAAGGAAACCGAAATTAAGCGGAAAAGGCAATGAAGAACCATCTCTGTATCAAAGATTCAAGCTAAAAAGTCAGTACTTCATGAAGGAAACGACTTAGAGTTATAATTTAAATTTAAACATTATTTCTAATACCACAATATATGAAAAGAGAGCAGTGAGATTGCGTCTCACTACTCTCAATCGCGAACTTGAATAATTTTAGTGTTTGAAAAGAGATTAGCCTTTGCGGTTAGTCTCTTTTACTATCTGGTAAGTTGACTGCAAACAGAAAAGCCGCCCGGCTCGAGAGCTAAGCGGTCATCAAAGTCGCTAAACGGTGTTATAATATTATCAGATTGAAGAAATATTATACTCAATAATTAGGCTGATAACTTAACGGTAGCACTCTTGTTCTGGTGTACTGCAATACACCACTAGTTATTAAATTGGGGAGTAAGAATAACGATGAAGCGACTTAAATTTTTAGAAACTAAGCGGACACCGCGTTATAGTTTACGTAAGCTTAACGTTGGTGTGGCTTCCGTATTATTAGGAGTAACCATTTTTGGAATTAACTTTACAAATCATTCTGTAAAGGCAGCAACCACAGAAAGCGTTGAAAGTTTCAATAGTTCAGCAAACAGTAATTCGCAACAAACTAAGGGTATTAATGCAATTGGTGCAGTGAAAGTGCCTGATAGTCAAAATGATGCTAATAAGGCCATCGATGCTGCTCTTAACACTAAGCAGAGCGAAATTAATGGAGCAACCAATATTGATCAAACTACTAAAGACAAGTTGATCAAAGATGCTACTGATGCAGCAGATAAAGCCAAAGAAGCTATCACCAAAGCTACAACAAACAATGATGTAGCTACTGAACAAACTAATACTCAGAAAGCAACTAGTGCAACAGGAAAAGTTCAACAAAGTAGTGCAAGTAACAATGCAACAGCTAATAATTCTACAGAAGCTACGCAAACCTCAAGTACTAAAGCTAAGCAAACAACTCAAACCGCAACTAAAAATTCTGATAATACAAAGGTTAGCTCTAATACAACTAACAAGGAAAATAGCCAACCAACTGACAAGACCACTAACACTCAAGTAGTAAGTAACATTGATAAAACTTTAGCAAGTCTCCTTACTAAATTACTAGCAACTACTCCCACAACTAATAATTCGGCTAGTGATAGTTCAACTTTGCCTAAGTCAGATCAAACGGTTACGAAAGTACCTGACCCAATGATGGAGGATTATAAAAATCGTGGTGGTGAAAATACCTGGATTGATCAGACAGTTGCGCGTGGGGTTTGGGATTATCCAAGTCTAGCTGAAAACGCAATTTTTGGTAATACAGGTATTATTAAGACCAATCCACATAAGTACTTCTTTGCGGGATATGCTGATTTTTCAGAACAATATCACCGAATTATTTTATTTGCAAGAGGCAAAAATGCTAGCGATCCAAACCTCTATACTTATGTAGTCCACACGTATAATGATAATGTTCAGCCACAAACAGAAACTCCAAATGAAACTGCTCCTGAAATTGAATATCGAGGTGTCCTTGGTCTCGGTGGTAGTACCTACAATTTACAAGTCCATAACTATAATGGTGAATCATTCTCTGTAGTCTTGAAGGGCTTTAAATACGGTGACCAAGGTGGCTATGGTTTAACGCCTATTTTTGATCAAGGTATTTTAAATCCTAAATACAAGGACAAAACTTTACCCGAATTGGATGGTACGAGTGGCATCAACTATAAAGAACAAATTGCTCGCTGGGCTAGTGTAATCCCACAAGAAACTACCAACTCAGTAAGATATGTTGATCTAGAGACAGGTAAAGATATTGCTCAACCATTGAAGGTTACTGGCTATGGTTATCAAGGCTTTAAGATTAATGGCGATGCGCCAAAAATTGATGGCTATACTTTAGTAAGCAGCCCTAAGACCCTAGGCTTGTCGTACGAAGATGGTATTATTGCGCCTTATGAGGTAGGTAAAACTTATACGCAATACATTACCGATGATGTTTATGTAAAACAAACTGTTATTGATACTAATGGTACTGTAAGAGCAACTGCATATTACAAGGGACAACCTCTTGGTGCTAGTGCAAGTAAAATTTTAGGCCATGACGATAACAATGATTCAATGAGCTTTACGGCAGGTGGTCAAAGCTACACCTACAATAATCGAATCAACCATGTTGATGGTGCCATGGTTTACTACTACCAAAAAGTTGGTGAAGAAGGTAAAAGAAGTCAACTTCGTGTTCATTATATTGATGTAACTAAGGATACAGACGATAGTCAATATGCTCCTGGCGATGGTGTACCTGCAACTAATTCTATTAGTGGTCAAGAAATGAATCCTCAAACTTATACTGGAAATATTGGGGATACTTATGATTATGCTACTAACGCTAAGATTCCAGAAGGATATGTATTAGTTGGTACTAGTCCAAATATAAAGGGTACTTTTTCAAAAAGTGATCACGATGCCTATATTTATGTAAAAATTGATCGCAATGGTGCCAAGGCTACGATCCAAAACTTAACGCATTTGAATCACGCCCAAAAGCAAGCAGCTGAAGCAGCAATTGATCAAGCTACTGATTTAAATACCATGAATCAAGCAACCAGCACGGCTACGACGCTTGATGGCGATATGGGTAAATTATCAGATTTAACTGCTGATTTAACTAATACTAATAACTATAAATATGCTTCGGATACACCAAAGTCAACTGTTGCAACTGATTATACCAATGCCGACGTTTTACTTGATAAAACTGCAGGTCAAAATGCTGATGATGCAACTGTTATGAAGTTAATCGATCAAATCAATACCGATAAGAGTAGCTTGGATGGTGACACCAATTTATCAGCTGCAGAAACAACCATTAGTGGGCTTACCCACTTAAATCATGCTCAACGTTCAGCTGCTAACCAAGCGGTTACCAACGCAAGTGATTTGACTGGCTTAAAGACCGCAGTTGCCAATGCCCAATCAGTCGACTCAGCAATGAGTGATCTGCAAACCGCTGTTAATCAGGCTAACGAAGCTAAAACTACCAATAATTATTTGCAAGCAAGTGCCAATAAACAAGATAACCTTAATTCTGCGGTTCAAAATGCTCAAGCTGTTCTAGCAGCAACAGGTGCAAATGATTCAGCTAACCAAGTAAAAGCTCTTACCAAGTCAGTAAATGATGCAGTTGATGCTTTGGATGGGGATGCAAATACTAAGAAGCAAGCTGACCAAAATATTGATGACGTAGCAAAAGCCGCAAAGCAGGCAATTGATAATACTAACGGTATTACTGAAAGTGAGAAACAAGCTGCTAAGGGCCAAGTTGATGCCGATGCTCAGGCCGCTAAGCAAGCTATTGGTCAGGCTAAATCTAATAAAGCTGTTACTGATGCAGTCAACAACGGAACTGTAGCAATCGACAAGGTAAGTGCAAATGCCGCAATTGATGGAGCTCTTAAAAATAAGCAGAGCGAAATTAATGGAGCAAACAATCTTGATCAAACTACTAAAGACAACTTGATCAAAGAAGCAACTGATGCAGCGGACGCTGCAAAGCAGGCTATTGATAAAGCAACTACAGCTGACGCAATTAAGACAGCTCACGACGATGGCATTTCTAATATCAATAATGTTAAAGTGCCTAGTTTGACAGATAGTCAAACTGCTGCTAAGGATGCCATTGATGATGCTCTTAAAAATAAGCAGAGCGAAATTAATGGAGCAAACAATCTTGATCAAACTACTAAAGACAACTTGATCAAAGAAGCAACTGATGCAGCGGACGCTGCAAAGCAGGCTATTGATAAAGCAACTACAGCTGACGCAATTAAGACAGCTCACGACGATGGCATTTCTAATATCAATAATGTTAAAGTGCCTAGTTTGACAGATAGTCAAACTGCTGCTAAGGATGCCATTGATGATGCTCTTAAAAATAAGCAGAGCGAAATTAATGGAGCAAACAATCTTGATCAAACTACTAAAGACAACTTGATCAAAGAAGCAACTGATGCAGCGGACGCTGCAAAGCAGGCTATTGATAAAGCAACTACAGCTGACGCAATTAAGACAGCTCACGACGATGGCGTTTCTAATATCAATAATGTTAAGGTCCCAAGTCTTGAAGACGCCAAGAAAGCAGCAAACCAAGTAGTCGATAATGCATTAACTAAGAAGACTAATGAAATTAACAATGCTTCTAACTTGAGTGATCAAGAAAAGCAAGATTTGGTTAATAAGGCAACTGAGGCAGCCAAGACCGCCAAGGACAACATCGCTAAGGCAACTACTAACGATGGAGCCACTAACGAAGGCCAAGCTGGTAAGACAGCAATCGAAAACTTTGTTCCAACCAGTCTTGAAGACGCCAAGAAAGCAGCAAACCAAGTAGTCGATAATGCATTAACTAAGAAGACTAATGAAATTAACAATGCTTCTAACTTGAGTGATCAAGAAAAGCAAGATTTGGTTAATAAGGCAACTGAGGCAGCCAAGACCGCCAAGGACAACATCGCTAAGGCAACTACTAACGATGGAGCCACTAACGAAGGCCAAGCTGGTAAGACAGCAATCGAAAACTTTGTTCCAACTGATTCTGATGTTAAGAAGAACGCTAAGGATGCCATTGATCAAGCTGCTAAGACTAAGGACGATGCAATCGATGCTTCAAGCTTAACTGCTGAAGAAAAGGATGCTTTGAAGAAGACCGTTGCTGGTGAAGTTAAAACAGCTAAGGACAATATTGATGCTGCCACTAAAGACGCTGATGTTACTACAGCTAAGAACACTGGTGTTGAAAAGATTAACAACATTAATGTTTCTACTACTTCTGCAACTAAATCAGCTGCTAAGGCTGCCATTGATCAAGCTGCTAAGACTAAGGACGATGCAATCGATGCTTCAAGCTTAACTGCTGAAGAAAAGGATGCTTTGAAGAAGACCGTTGCTGGTGAAGTTAAAACAGCTAAGGACAATATTGATGCTGCCACTAAAGACGCTGATGTTACTACAGCTAAGAACACTGGTGTTGAAAAGATTAACAACATTAATGTTTCTACTACTTCTGCAACTAAATCAGCTGCTAAGGCTGCCATTGATCAAGCTGCTAAGACTAAGGACGATGCAATCGATGCTTCAAGCTTAACTGCTGAAGAAAAGGATGCTTTGAAGAAGACCGTTGCTGGTGAAGTTAAAACAGCTAAGGACAATATTGATGCTGCCACTAAAGACGCTGATGTTAAGACAGCGCAAACTAATGGTGAAAAGGCTATTAAAGCAGTTGAAATCCCAACATCTTCTAATACCAAGAATGACGCTAATAGTGATCTCGATACCACAGCAGCAGCTGCTAAGAAGGCCATCGATGAAACTTCAGGTTTAACTGAGGATCAAAAGCAAACAGCAAAGGATCAAATTGACCAAGCTGTTGCTGGTGCTAAAGAAAACATCAAGAATGCTTCTGATAACACAGGTGTTGCAGGTGCAACGGATGCAGGTAAGCTCGCAATCGACAAGGTAAGTGCAAAGGCAGCAATCGACGCAGCAGTTGCTGCTAAGAAGAGCGAAATTGCTCAGGCACCATTAACTGCTGAAGAAGCCAAGCCTTTAAACAACCTGGTAGATCAAGACGCTGATGCTGCTAAGGCTGCAATTGATGCCGCTACTACTAGTGCAGCTGTTGAAACTGCCAAGAACAATGGTGTTGAAACAATTAACAACATCAAAGTTCCTACTACTTCTGCAACTAAAGACGATGCCAACAAGGCAATTGATGCTGTTTTAGCTAAGAAGATTGAAGAAATCAACAATGCTAACTTAACTGATGATCAAAAGCCAAGCCTTATTGATCAAGCTCAGAACGCAGCTACCCAAGCTAAGGAAAATATTCGGAATGCTTCAACTGATGAAGACGTTCAAACTGCTAGGAACAACGGAATTGCTGCTATTGAAGAGATTACTGTTAAGAGTAATTCAGTCGATGACCAAGATAATTCTGCAACTAATGCGGGGGACAGTAGCCAAACTGGTCATATTCAAAAGGATAAGTTCCCAGAAGGCACTACAGTTACAGTTGGCGATGATGGTACAGCTACAGTAACGTACCCAGATGGTTCGAAGGATGTCATTGCTGGTACTGATTTAGTCATCGCTCCTAAAAGCGAAGATGTTCTTGGAAGCAAGTATCATTCACACAAGAATGGTTCAAACTCTAGTCAAGCTGATAGAGTTAAGGGAGCTTCTACTGCTAATGGCAGCATCGCAAACGCTGGTAACAACCTAGGTGTTAAGGCTGAAACTGATAATGCCATTGTAGGTGTTAAGGGTGAAAGTGATAATGCCATTGGTAATAACAAGGCTACTAGCTTAAAGACATTACCACAAACAGGCACTAAAGATACTTCAATTTTGGGTGTGCTTGGTATGCTTTTAGCTTCACTTGGTCTATTCGTATTTAAGAAGAAGCGCGATAAAGAATAATTTATAATAGTTTTTTATAAATTCTATTGGTAAAAGTATCTAGAGAAAGTTAATTCTCAGATTTAAAAAGACGATCGAAAACTTTTGAAAAATTGTTTTTGATCGCCTTTTTGTGTGAAATGAAAACAAGATTCTACGTAAGCGTAAAAGTAAGGTAAGCGTCATATAACCGAGTATCTTTTTTAGTCCGTATTTTTCAGGTATTCTAATCTCATCAATTTAATGGAGGTTAAGAATATGATCGAAAAACAACAACCCATTGTGGCACTTGGCCACTCTTCTAAACCTAAGAAGGCTCGTCCACCACGCAATAATCTGTTGCTTAGTTTAAAGAAGAATGACTTAGAACTGAACTTCTACAGTAGTTTAGATACTGAAATTATGAATAAGCTGCTTGAGAAAGTCTTATCATGATTAGGCTCAGTGATTTGGGTCAAGTCTATATCGTTTGCGGCAAGACGGATCTGCGTAAAGGCATTGATGGACTAGCAACTTTAGTCAAAGAACAGTTTGAACTTGATCCTTTTAGCGGCAAAGTCTTCCTCTTTTGCGGCGGAAGCAAGGACCGCTTCAAAGCCCTTTATTGGGACGGACAAGGTTTTTGGCTGTTATACAAAAGATTTGAAAATGGAAAATTGAACTGGCCCAGGAATCAAAATGAAGTTCAAGCTTTATCTTCTGAGCAGGTCGACTGGCTAATGAAGGGCTTCGCAATCAATCCAAAAATAAAGAACACGAAAGCGTGCGAATTCTACTAACACTTGACATCGCACGCTTTTTTGATATTCTTTTAACTAATAAATTTAGGAGGAAGTTTAACTCATGTCACAAGAAAATTTGGAAAAGATTATTGCACAACAAGCAACTACTATTCAAAACTTAACTGATGAAATCAAGCTCCTCCGTGAACAAGTGGCTTACTTAACGCAAAAACGTTATGGCAAATCTTCAGAACAAATGCCTTTAAATGGACAAACAAGTCTCTTTGATGAACCTGATGCTCAAGATGACGGAGAACGTCCCCGACGCCGCCGTTCAGACTATTACTTATAAAAGACAAGCTCACAAACGAAAGCGTGCTGACTTACTAGCTGCCCTTCCAGCTGAAGAGGTTCACCATGAATTAGGCGACAAGCATTGTCCTGATTGTCATCATGAACTGATTGAGATAGGCAAGCAGTCAGTTCGCCAAGAATTATTGTTTATCCCAGCTCAACTTAAAAGGCTAGACCATATCCAACATGCTTACAAATGTAAATATTGCAGTCAAAGAAATTATAGCGACAAGATCATTAAAGCTGCAGTACCTAAAGCTCCCCTAAACCATGGTCTAGGTTCATCTTCACTCATCGCTCATTCACTCTATCAAAAATATGAAATGAAGGTGCCGGACTATCGCCAAGAAAGCGACTGGAAGAAGATGGGACTAAAAGTTTCAAGACAGATGTTAAATTATTGGGATTTGAAAAGCAGTCAATACTACTTTAAACCAGTGTATGATCTGCTTAAGCAAAAGCTGTTAATGCGGCCAATTTTACATGCCGATGAAACTTATTACACAGTCTTAGAAAGTAAAACAATCAAGACTTACTATTGGGTCTTCCTTTCAGGCAAACATGATCAATACGGGATTACACTCTATCATCATGATCCTTCCCGGAGTGGCAAGGTTGCCTTAAACTTTTTAGGAAACTATCCCGGTTATTTGCACTGTGATATGTGGCAGGCTTATGAGCAATTGCCGAAAGCAACTTTAGTTGGCTGCTGGGCTCATGTTAGAAGAAAGTTTCACGAAGCCGTACCACAACAGGCTTCTGGAAAGTCCCTTGCCCAAAAAGGACTCAACTACTGCAATCGCATGTTTTACTTAGAACAAACCTGGGAGAATTTGAGCAAACAAGAACGTTACCAGCTAAGACAAGCAAAGCTCAAGCCTCTGATGCAAGAGTTCTTCAACTGGTGTGAGAAAAATAAAATCACCGTTTTGCCAGGCTCTAAATTGGGAAGAGCCATTAATTATACCCTCAAGCATCAAGCTACTTTTGAGCATGTCTTGCTTGATGGCAATTTAGAATTATCTAACAATAAGGCCGAACGCGCTGTAAAATCACTCGTCATGGGCCGGAAGAATTGGTTATTTTCTCAAAGTTTTGAGGGTGCTACTGCAAGTGGCTTTATTCTAAGCTTAATTGAAACTGCCAAGAGAAATGGCCTTGATCCTGAAAAGTACTTGAATTATTTGCTTCAGAAATTACCGAATGAAGAGATTCTGGATTCGGAAACCCTTGAAGCTTATTTACCGTGGCAAGAGAAGATCCAGAAGAATTGTAAATAAAAGAACTTAAATAACCGTCTCAGTATAAC
>NZ_PCYT01000041.1:0-14569 GCF_002553735.1 Lactobacillus sp. UMNPBX17 | reverse complement strand
ACCAGACGGCTTTTATATTTTATCAAATCTCAAATCCTTTGTCAAGAACTTTTTTGATTTATTTTTCGTCGCCTCGGCTCTCGCCTGACGACATTTAAATATATTACTCGTTTTGCTTTAACTTTGCAAGTCTTTTTTTCAAAAACTTTTTTTAAAGCTCTCGAGCTCTTCGTCATCTCTCAAGACGACTTTATTAATTTACCCTACTTTCTCTTTTTTGGCAAGTTATTTTTTCAACTTTTTTAAATTAAAATTCCATTGCAATGATCTATCTCATGTTGAATAGTTTCTGCAATAAATTCCGAAAAATCTTGCGTTACTTCTTCAAGATTAAGATTCTGATAAGTAACGGTTATATTCTTATAGCGAATTGCCTGACGTTGACCGCTTAAAGATAAGCATTCCTCTTCAGTCGTATACTTACCATTCTTCTTAATAATTTTAGGATTAATCATCACGAAAGGTAAACTTCCAATATAGAAAGCAATAATTCTTTTAGGTTTGCCAATCATATTTGCGGCTAAGCCAGCTGCTTTGCTTCTATTTGCTAAAAGCGTATCACGCAAATCCAGCGCCGTATTCAGATCTTCTTTGCTTGCTAATGTCGATTTTTGACTTAAAAATACTTGATCATGAATGATCTTTTTTACTGCCATAACTTTTCCTTTCCAAATTTATTCAATATAGAATATTAACAAATTATTGCCATTTAACCAAAATAAACTGAAGCATAATATGATTGAAATGTTTTCTTTATTATTTTGAACTTGTATAGGGCAAAGATCGCGCTAAAATGTAAGTTAGACACTTTAAAGGGAGGCCTTCAAAATTTTTAAACAAATACTCACCGGATTAGCAGTTGCCGCTCTATTTTCTACTGCTACACCAACAATTATTTCTTCAAACACAGATAAGGTGCAAGCGAGCAGCTATTCTAGAAGTGCAATGCGTAGCTACGTACGAAACACTCTAGCTCAAAGCAACAGTCGAGGAAGCACAGTTATTATAAAAAATGGTAAACCTCAACAAATCAGCTATGGTTGGGCTTGGTATGGCAAAAGAATAGGCAACGGTAATGATAGCGTAGTCTATCCGACTGCCTCTTTACAAAAAGTAGTGACTGCTGCCATGGTTGTTCAATTAATGAACGAAAAATGGCATACAAGTGAACGTTTTAGTCAAAACACTAAGATCTCACGTTGGTATCCTGAGCTAAAAAACGCCGACAATATTACACTAGGTCAACTAATGACCCACACTTCTGGAATTAACGCTGTAAATACGGAAGCTGATCGCGGGACCGACTATTCAGAAGATGATGCAGTTAAATGGGCAATTGATAATGCTAATTCCACTGATTCAGGTACTCCTGGCACTTATTTCTACAACAATACAAATTACATCCTATTAGCGGGTATTATCAAAAAGGTTAGTGGTCAATCATATGAAACTAATTTTAATAATCGTATTGTTAACAAATTAGGATTAGCAAATACCTATCTTTACCAAAATATTCCTAGCTGGAAAACTGATCCCATCTCATACATTTGGAATGTCAAAAATTATCAAGATCCTGAATATATAACTAAAACACAGGCTTCCCAACTTGTAGGTGCGGCCAACATGTTTACTACCCCAATGGATTATTACAAAATTCAAGTTGGCCTATCCAATGGTGCAATTTTAAATAAATCAGACTTCTATTACCTTACTCACTTAAGAAGCAGGGTTAATAACTATTCCGGTGGTATTTATCTTGATAACAACGACACCATAAAATCGGCATACGGAAATCTTGGTGGTACCCACTTTGGTATTTGGTTCCAAATGACGACTGATAATCGCAATGGTTTAATTATGTTCCTAAATCAAACTGCGGGTGACGAAAATGCTCAAAAACAAGTCGGATATCAAATTTTGAATCATATTAAACCATATACATTTATCGCAGGATAAAACAAAAAGACTTTTCCTAAAATTTGGAAAAGTCTTTTTTATTATTCAAATAAAAGTTCTGACATACTCGTTTTTAACGGCCGCTTCAACAATAAATTCATCCCTACGGCAGGCTTCTTTTTTGGTCCTAATAATTCTTCCTTAACCGAATCAGATTGAATTTGTGCCTCACCTAAATAGAAGAACTGCTTGCCATCGGCATCGCTTCTTTTAACAAAAACATGGATATGCATGTCTGGTGTCTTCAACAATCGCTGCACTTCTTCTGAATCCAAATGTCGTGGCACTCTTGTATACCAACGTAAGCTACGTCCATTTTCTAAAGTATTGTGATATAAAGCATTCCGCTTTTCTTGATCATCTTTTCGATAAGTAATAAAAATCGGCGTATCATGATCACCTACACGATAACCATACATCGGTGCAGAAACATCCCGAGGCCAATTCAATAATCTGCAAGCATCTTTTCGATCATATTGTTGGTATAAAGTAAATTGCTTTTGCTGGTCATAATTAGTACTTAATAGCAAACCTGTTTCAATTGCATCTTTAAACAGATCTTTGAACCATTTATTTTGAGTTAAAGCATTTAATAATTCCTGATTTAATTCATAATCAAACAAACTGCTATGAACTACCACGGGTTGATCACCATATTGCGCCTTCTTAGTAGTTTTACCTTGCTTAACATCAAAAAAATCAAGCGATAATATATCGTCTATCGAATTCAAAACTGCTTTATTTACATAGATTTCCTTTTTGCGTAATTCTGAGACAAAGTCTTCCTGGTTGACCTGTTTCTGCTTCAATAGCATCTGCAACAAAATTAGTTCATGAGAGCGCTTGCCATTCAAAAGCTCTTTAGTTAAAAAACTTAGAACTGCATTTTCATAATTATTTAGCTTTACTGCTTCACCCATTTTAATTAAAAATGCGGCGTAATTATCAAGTCCGCGATTATTAGCAAAAACCATTGGCGAAACTGAACCATATTGAGCAAAATCATGCAATAAAGGAATGCGACCCAATTTATTCTTCAAGCTTTGATAACTCTGCCGCAATTCCCGCATATTGTCTAACTTTATTTGATCTAGTGAAGCTAAAATCTTTTCAGATGCAACTTTACTAAAGTTAATCGTAGAAACATCAATAAAGTGAGGTAACCGCGCCTCTCTTTTGGCTTGATCCTTATCGCGACTTGTATCGTGATTAAGGGCAATTGGAATCATGTAATTATTCTTATAATTACCGATAAAATCCAGAACTGTCACGAATTCTTTACCAGGATATTTTCTTAATCCTCGACCTAATTGCTGGATAAAAACAATACTTGATTCAGTATTGCGCAGCATAATGATTTGGTTCAAAGCAGGAATATCAATCCCCTCGTTAAATAAGTCTACTGCCACGATATATTCAATTTCACCAGCAACTAATTTTTGCACAATTTTATTACGGGTACTTTCGCTGTCTTCATTGGTTAAAGCGACAGCAGGATGGTCTTTCTCTGAGAAAAGGTCAGCTAATTCGCGTGCTTCCTCTTTTCTACTGCAAAAAACGAGTCCCTTGGCTTGATCGCCGCAATAGCCATAATAATCAATTTCTTTCAAAACATAATTTACGCGATCTTCTGATACTAAATAGCGTAAATCAGTTGTTTCATCAATTGATTGGCCGTTTAACTCATAATCTTGTACACCGACATAATGAAATGGCGTCAGCATCTTATCTTCTAATGCATCCCGCAACCGAATATCGTAGGCCAAATTATAATCGAAAATTTGATACACATTTTGTTCATCGGTTCGTTCAGGCGTAGCCGTCATACCTAATAAAAATTGCGGCTTAAAATACTGCAAAATCTTTTGATAGCTTGGTGCAGCTGCTCTATGCGCTTCGTCGATTAAAATATAATCGAATTCATTTGGATCAAAGCTTTTTAGCATATCCGGTTGAGATAAAGTTTGAATCGTCGCAAATAAATATTTTTTATTCTTATCATGCTTATTTCCATTGAGCAAGCCATAATCCTGCTTTTTTCCACCAATTACATGATAAAAACTTGCAAGCGACTTTTTAGCGATTTGCTCGCGGTGCACAACATATAAAAATCTTTTCGGTTTAAAATCCTTAACCGCAAAAGCACCTAAATACGTTTTCCCTGTACCTGTCGCCGAAACAACGAGGCCTCTTTTTTCGCCATTATCTACTAGGCCCTGTAAATTTCTGAGCGCTGCTTGCTGCATCTTATTAGGGACAATTTTTGTTTTTGATTTGGTTAGATGCGCAACCGGTGCGGGCTGCCAGTTATTCTTATAATCAGCTAGCCATTGAGCGTTAAGATCAAAACTATTATCTTCCAATCTAGAAATTTTCTGCGCTAATTGTTTAGTTAAATCGGCTTGATTGCGCGAGCTAGCTTTTAATGCCCATTCATAATTGCTAAGCATGGCTGAACGGGTAAAATTAGCACTACCAATTACAAGTGTTTGATAATCTTCGTGTTCAAATAAATAGCCCTTAACATGAAAACCCGCCTCATCCGCAATTTTCACTTTTAAGTTAGGAATTTTTGCCAACTCTTCAAATACGCGTGGGTTATTGAAATTTAAATAATTGCTAGTAATTATTGTTCCGCCCACGCCTTTAGCTGCTAAATCAGCTAAAACGACTTTTAATGGTACGAGCATATCCTGCGTAATAAAGGCTACAGTCCAAGTAAAACTTTGACAGTGATATAATTCCTCTCGCAAAGTTAGCCATATTTTTTCATCTTGCTCATTCGCTAAAAGTTTGGGACTAAAAAAATTATTCCCTAAAATCTTTTCATCATAAAAACCATTTAAGATTGCATCCCGCATCACATTCGACATTTTTTCACCTCATTTGGTCTAATTCTACTAAAAAAGCATCCGTTTTTTAAAACGAATGCTTTTCATTTATTGTTTTTGCCATTTTTCATGCCAGTGATAAAGAACTAACGGCAAAATTGAAACGATCGCGCACATGCCAATTAATGTCCAGACATAGATTCCACGTAATCCTGCTGCAGTTCCTTGAGCAGGTACAAAAGTAACAAAGAATGCGACAACTGTGATAATCAAAGCCAAAATTGCAATACTCAATTTTGGATTCTTGCTCATGTAGTACATGCGGTGATAATCTTCATGTTTTTTCTTCAAAACCATGTAGGCTATTAACATGATCATATATACCATCAAATATTGTGCTGTTGTTGCGGCTAATGAAACATTAAACGCAAAGTCAGCATCGGTACCACTGGTAAAGGTAATCAGCAATGCTGAAATAGTAACGATTGCTGATTGCAAAATCATAATTCTAATTGGAACGCCATGCTTAGTTGTTTTAGCGAAAAACTTAGGCATGTAGCCTTCTTTAGCAGCTTCGTACATTCCCTGGTTAGGACCAGAGATCCAGTTACCAAGCTCGCCGATAATACCACAAGCTAGCATTACGCCAACAATCTTTTGCAATAAATCTCCTGGCAATCCGATAGAAGTCAACAGTTTGCCATAGGTATAAACGAAACCTGTGCTGTTTTGGATTTCACTTTTAGGAACAGTCATTCCAATTGCCATACTTCCCAAAAGGTCAAAGCAAATTGCAGTTGCAGCCAGAGCCAACATTACTTTTGAATAAGATTTTGGATGATCTAAGTTCTTAACGTGTGGTGCAGAAGCTTCTCCCCCACAGAAGGCAAGCATAAATGGTACAAAAGCTACTAATGTAGTGCCATTTAAATGATGTGGAACTATCGTATGCCAATTAATCACCATATGAACTGGATGACCTTGTGCCAAGTATACAAAGAATGAAATAATCAATAAAATTACCGGAAGCGCAATTCCTAAAATGAATAGCCATTCCGCAATTCGTCCGATTTTTCTAATCCCAATAACTTGAATTGCGGTTGCACCCCATAAAATGATCATCATTAAGATAAAACGCACAATTGGCGTGGTGTTAAACCAAGGAGTTCCAAAAGCAATCGACAATGCACCAATAATCACGTACATCATCGTGTCCATCCCCACAGTAATGTGAATCCATTGGTAAAACATTGCGGTCCAACCCATTTTGTCTCCTAAAGAGCCTTTAACCCAGGTAAAGATGCCACCTTTTTCCCAACCATCAATTGAAGCCATTTCACCGGCCATTTGAGTAATTGGAATAAACCATGCAATTCCAGCAATCAATAGATAAAATAATGCCGTAGCACCAGTTTTACCAAATGGGGCTAGTTCGTCCACGGAAATAACCATCGAACTAGTCATTGCAAACAGCTTAAAAGCTGTTAGACGATTGTACTTTAGATCTTGCTCTAAAGCCCAATCTTCTTTCTCGTTATTCAAAAAATTTCAACCCTTATTTTAATTTAAAATTCATTATACTAGTATTTTCGGTAATTTAAAGATTTATTTCTAGCAAAATTGGACAGTGGTCTGCACGTTTGCCCGTATCAATCATCTCTGAGCGAACTACTTTATCCGCAATTTGGTTGCTTACTAACCAGTAATCAATTCTCCAGCCTGAGTTATTAGCTTTGGCCGTTCTAACTCTTTGAGCCCACCAAGAATAAACTCCTTCAACGTTGCCATTAACTTTTCTAAATGTATCGGTAAAACCAGCATCGAGTAAATTAGTAAAATCTGCTCTTTCTTCATCAGTAAAGCCGGCAGAATGATGATTATTTTCGGGATGCTTCAAGTCAATTTCGGTGTGAGCACAGTTATAGTCCCCACTTGCTAAAACCGGCTTTTCTTCATTTAACTTTTTCAAATATTCAATATATTTTTGATCCCAGATTTGACGATCAGCTAAACGTTTTAAGCCATTACCTGAATTTGGCGTATAAACTTGAGTAACAAAATATTTATCAAATTCTAAAGTGATTATTCGTCCTTCTTCATCCATTGGTTCAGGTGCACCAATTGCTGGTTTAGAAACTGCTGGAGTTAATCCCTTTTTGTACAAATACATTGTTCCTGCATAGCCTTTTCGAGCGGGCTCTTCAGATGAACGCCAAACATAATCGTATTCTGGAAACTTTTCTGCTAATGCAGCTTGGTGCTTTTTAGTTGGGCCAGTTGCGCGCAGTTTAGTTTCTTGAATTGCAATAATATCTGGATTTAAAGCATGAATCTTATCTAAAACTTCACGCGTCTCTTCTGCTCTAGCTGAAATTCCAGTTAATGCCGCATTCAATGAATCAATATTCCATGAAATTAAAATCATTATTTTTCCCCTTTAAAAATATTTCAAAACTAATTATAGCCAAAAAAAGAAAAAGGATTAGCTTAGATGACTTTTCTAAACTAATCCTTTTAAGGGAGTTGTGTTGAATGAGAATAACGAGATTTTTTACATTAGCCTACTCATCACTAATGTTGCGAAAATGATTTATCAAGATTAACAAAACGTTCAACGCTAGAGATACTGCAGGGGAGCCTGATTCCTCACTTTCGCAAAAAGGGGATGGACTTTTTATCAATCTTCACTTTTATGGTTGCACAGGGGACAACCAGTAAAAGCAATACCCAATGTATGAATCAATATATGTCCAATAGGATGTATTAATAAGGAATTAGAAGATTTGTTACCTTCTTGCAACTTATCTCTATATTTGTTGCGTTGTATTTTTGTTATGAGTATATAATATCAGCAGGCTGACATAGCGTCACTATTTATTTTTTCTCTTAATAAATTCTTTAGAAATTGCTCAAAATATAATCAACTTCTCCTCCATATTCTTCACCAAATAAATCTAAATGCATGCAAAGATAATAGAAGCGATACCAGTTAAGACGCCGTTCTAGGTCTGGTTTTAAAGGATAAATTTCATTGTATGCTGCATAAAATTCATCATTGAAGCCGCCGAAAACTGTCGTCATCGCTAAATCAAATTCACGATCTGCATACACGGCATCTGGATCAATTAGATAGGGCTTTTCTTTTGCAAACATCACGTTGCCCCACCACAAGTCGCCATGACACAAGCTGGGCTGAACTTCATTTTTTGCATAATAATCTTTAAAAGCAGCTACCATTTTTTGAAAATGTTTTTCACGATAATCATTCCAGCGACCCACTTTTTTGGCATATTCAACTTCGGGCATCAAGCGTTGATTAACGTAAAAATCTATCCAACTGGAATTCCAATGATTGTCTTTTTTCAAAATTCGAGTTCGATAAGTATCGCCAAAACCAAATTGCTCATGATGATACTGATGCATTTTTGCGACCATTTTTCCGAGATCAGCTTGATTGCCGCTGGTCCTGTCCAGCCAGTTTAAAAGTAAATATGCATCCCCTTCAATTTGACCACTAGCTAAAACTTGTAAAGTGTTTATCCCAGCTTTAGCCATTTCATTTAGTCCTCTTTTTTCATGATCAAAAAAGGAAGCAGGCTTCTTCGGCTGCACCTTCATGAAATAAGTTCTACTAGCAGTTTTAATTCTAAAAGCTTCATTCATGTCGCCGCCATGCACAGATTCACACGAAATAATTTTCTCTATTGGCAATTGACTAAGCCATTTTTGATTTAACTTCATGATTATTTACCTCTTCTTTCATTATAGATTTTTCTCAAAAAAATTAGATCTTTTGTGTTTTGTTGAGCAAAGTGAAGTGTATAATGAGGAATGGTTATACTAATAAATTTTACGGAGGTTGAATTTATGACAAAGATTTTTGCTTACGCTATTCGTAAAGACGAAGAACCATTCTTGAACGAATGGAAGGAAGCTCACAAGGATATCGATGTTGATTACACTGATAAGCTTTTGACTCCTGAAACTGCAAAGCTTGCTAAGGGTGCAGATGGTGTTGTTGTTTACCAACAATTAGACTACACTGCAGATACTCTTCAAGCATTGGCAGATGCTGGCGTAACTAAGATGTCATTACGTAACGTTGGTGTCGACAACATTGACATGGACAAGGCTAAAGAACTTGGCTTTGAAATTACTAATGTTCCAGTTTACTCACCAGACGCTATTGCTGAACATGCTGCTATTCAAGCTGCACGTGTATTACGTCAAGACAAGCGCATGGACGAAAAGATGGCTAAACGTGATTTGCGTTGGGCACCAACTATCGGCCGTGAAGTTCGTGACCAAGTTGTCGGTGTTGTTGGTACTGGTCACATTGGTCAAGTATTTATGAGAATTATGGAAGGTTTCGGCGCAAAGGTTATTGCTTACGATATCTTCAAGAACCCAGAACTTGAAAAGAAGGGTTACTACGTTGACTCACTTGACGATTTGTACAAGCAAGCTGATGTAATTTCACTTCACGTACCAGATGTACCAGCTAACGTTCACATGATCAACGACAAGTCAATCGCAGAAATGAAAGACGGCGTTGTAATTGTAAACTGCTCACGTGGTCCACTTGTTGACACTGATGCTGTAATTCGTGGTTTGGACTCAGGCAAGATCTTCGGCTTCGTTATGGATACTTACGAAGGCGAAGTTGGTGTATTTAACAAGGATTGGGAAGGTAAAGAATTCCCAGACAAGCGTTTGGCAGACTTAATTGATCGTCCAAACGTATTGGTAACTCCACACACTGCCTTCTACACCACTCACGCTGTACGCAACATGGTTGTTAAGGCATTTGACAACAACTTGAAGTTAATCAACGGCGAAAAGCCAGATTCTCCAGTTGCTTTGGACAAGAACAAGTTTTAATTAGATAATTAAGACCAAAAAAGCTTGAGCGTTTTGCTCAAGCTTTTTTCTATGCTTTTTAATGATTTTGACGATAAACAGTTTCATGAAAGCGTGGATGCCTACTTCCCTTCGGGCCATCAATTACTATTTTTGAATCATTAATCAAATGATCTAGTAATTGCCAAAAACGTACATTATCTTCTAACATTCAATCTCCAAATACTTAGCTAAAACCTTCAGCACACCATTATCATCATTCGATGGTGCTTCATATTTCGCTACCGCCTTGGTCTTTTCATTGGCATTCTTCATTGCGTAACTATAACCGCATGCTTCCAGCATCCCAATATCGTTTTCACCATCGCCAAACGCAATCAAATCTTTTTGAACAATACCATAGTGCTTAAGCATATCTGCAACGCCCTTAGCCTTGTTAATGCCCTTGTGCACTAAGTCAATCGTCATATTGCCACTGCTAGTACCACGAATATAATCACCATATTTTTCATTAAAGCGATTCTGAATCACAGTAGCTAGTTCATCATCATCAGTCAAACAAACCTTTAGAATAGCGTCACTTGGATCGATATCTGTAAATTGATCTATCTCCATTACCTTACGATAATAAATGCGAATATCATCTTTATCTGCTTGATCCATGCTCTTCAAAATATAGCAGTGGTGTTGTGCACTAACCATAATGATGGCTTCAGGATACTCAGTCTGAATGAATTTCAATAATTTTTGCGCAATATCATAATCAATTGCCGTTCTCTTAAATACTTTGCCATCTGCCTCTAAGATCGCACCATTTTCAGAAACATAATCGATCCCAGTAGTAAATTCTTCAAAATATTCATGTGAACGAATTAATTGATTACCCGTTGCTGAAATAAATGGAATGTTATTTGCTTGTAATTTTTTTAGGATTTTGCCAAATAGTTCGTGATCAAAAGTCTTTTTTTCTGTTAAAAATGTTCCGTCCATATCAACTGCTACGGCTTTAAAAGGAATTGTAGTCATTAATATCAACCTTTCTATCATAGTTTTATCTTACTATGTAAGCGGTTATCTTTCATTATTTACAGGGCAAAATGAAATTTCTTTCACAGGTAATCATATATTTCAGTTTACGCAAGAATTTTTCTCTAATCTAATGGGTAACTATAAGGATAATGTGCGGTCTGCGGCACTTGATCCCAGGTTACTGTATGCCCTGCTCCATGAGAACAAAATACAGAGTTTGGTGTATTTTCTAAATCAGACACAGGATCATAGTCTTTCGCTGCAATTATTTCATCCGCATTATGACATGGCAAATATCCTTTGACTACGCATTCAAATATTCCCTGACCATGAGTATAGCTATGCACTTCAGTCGCATAATCTCGCATCTCACTAACTGGTGCAGATCCATTAATAATCGTTCGATTTTCATTATTTTCAGGCGTATCGAACTTACCATGCATCCGCTGAATATCATTCAAAGCACGGCCCACTTGATCCTGCTCAACCTCTAAATGAAAATCATACCAAGGCTCAAGCAGCTGCAGCTCATTTCTAACTTTCAACTCCATCAAACCCTGACGAATGGCGCGATACGTCGCCTCTCTAAAGTCACCACCGACTGAGTGCACTAGACTGCCCTTCCCACCGATCAAGGTAATTTTCATATCTGTAATTGGCGAGCCGGTTAAAACACCTAAATGTTCCTTAGACTTTAATGCTGTCATGATTTGGTGCTGCCAATTTTTAGTTAGAACTTCCAAATCACACTTATTTTCAAAAATAATGCCACTGTTTTCGGAACCTGGTTCAAGGAGTAGGTGAACTTCCGCGTAATGGCGCAATGGTTCAAAGTGTCCGACAGCTTCGATCGGTTTAGTAATTGTTTCTTTATATAAAATATTGCCTTGTTCAAAGCTGATTGCTAAACTAAATCGCTCCTGCAAAAGCTGCTCTAATATTTCTAACTGGATTTCTCCCATTACTTGGACATGGATCTCTTGTAAATGTTCTGACCAAGTTACATGTAATTGCGGATTTTCATCTTCTAAAACTTTCAACGCCTTTAAACATTCAGGAATGTCATGCTCACCAGGATTTACCCGATATGTCAAAACAGGCTTAAAGAACGCGTGCGTATCTGCCGTGCCAATTCCTTCACCGGGATAAGTATCTTTTAGACCAGTAGCTGCTACAACATCCCCGGCCGTTGCTTCAGGCACCACATTGAACTTGGCGCCGTTATAGTTGCGTAATTGGTTGATTTTCTCATCACCCAGCATGCTTTTAGCTTTTAAGCTGCCACCTAAAACCCGCAACCATGATAGACGCTCACCTTTTTGATCATGGGAAATCTTGAAACATCTTGCCTTAAAGTCTGAACCAAATGCCTTTTCTTTCGTCCATTGATCTAAGCCAGCTAAAAATTCAGGAATGCCAGTAAGCTTTAATGCTGAACCAAAGAACACAGGGAATACCTGTCTTTGTAAAACCAATTTCTGAATATCAGCCACTTCAATTGCCTGTCCATCTAAATATTTTTCCAGCAAGTCGTCATCAACTGCAGCGATATTTTCATAAAAATCATCATCGATCTTATTAAAATCAATGCATCCCTGATCAAGATTCTCTTGAATATCAGCTAAAACCTGCTTGAGATCAATACCCGCAATATCAGTTTTATTAACAAAAATAAAGGTCGGCACGTTATAACGCTGGAGCAGTCGCCATAACGCCTTAGTGTAACTAACTACACCATCTGTAGCTGAGACCACTAAGATGGAATAATCTAGTACGCCAAGCGTCTCCTCAGTCTGCGCCGCAAAGTCAACGTGCCCTGGGGTATCCAATAAAGTAACATCTAAATCTTTAGTCGTCAGTTTAGCAGCATGTAAAAAAATCGTAATGCCGCGCTTTTTCTCAAGCGAATTAGTATCTAAAAACGCATCTCCATTATCTACTCGGCCCAAATTGCGCAAGTTTCCTGCTGTATAAAGCAGAGCCTCTGATAACGTAGTTTTACCCGCGTCAACGTGAGCTAATATTCCCATTGTAATTTTCTTCATTTTTTCACCTTAAACAAAAAAGCCCTGCAATAGCAGAGCCACACGTCGACGTACAGTAACCAGCTGTATACACGTCAATTTATAATCTTTATTTTCGTCGTACCTCCAAAGTACGTGAAAAAACTGCTTAAGTTTCTTTTAGATCTTCTAAAGAACTACTTTAAGTAGCAAAACTGGTCGTCCTCTGGGCGGCTTTTTTAATTAATTTCATTAAAAATCAACTTGATCAGGATCGTTAGCCAACTTGCTTGCTCCACGCAAATCATCTAACTTGGCCATGTCTTCTGGACTAATTTCAAAATCAAATACATCTGCATTAGCTGCAATATATTTAGGGTGAACTGACTTAGGCAATGGCAAAAATCCATGTTGCAGCGACCAACGAATTAACACTTGGGCTGGAGACTTACCATAATGTTCAGCAACTTCACCTACTGTTTCATTACCAAGCAAACCACCTGTACCTAATGGACTGTAAGCTTCATTAAGCATATTGTATTCCTTGCTTGCTGCAGTAACTTCCGGTTGCAAATCGCTTGGGTTCAAGTAGTTCTGGTTAACAACTGGCTTAATTTTTGCTGTCTTCATCAATTCATCCAAGTGATGCTTTCTAAAGTTAGACACACCAATTGCACGAATCTTACCAGCTTGGACAGCTTCTTCCATCGCTTGCCAGCTTTCGGCATTTAACTCTGCCCAATGATCACGCATGTTAGCAGGATTTGGCCAATGAATTAAATACATATCTAAGTAATCCAGACCAAGCTTTTCTAAACTAGTGTCGATTGCTTTCTTTGTCTTGTCATAGCCGTGATCCGCGTTCCACAACTTAGTAGTAACAAATAAATCATGACGATTAACGCCGCTCTTCTTAATTGCTTCGCCAACACTTTCTTCATTGCCATAAGCTGCAGCGGTATCAATATGACGGTAGCCAGCGTTCAATGCGGCTAAAACTGATTCCTTGGCTACTTCACCACTTGGAGTTTGCCAAGTACCGAAGCCGATTACGGGAATCTTAACGCCATTGTTCAAAGTATAAGTATCTGTAATTAAATGTAATTCCATATATGTTTTTCCTTAATTTTTTCTAAAAAAGTTTGCTTTCAAGCTAATCTTATCTGTCTATAACTACTCACATGATAATCTTAAACTAAATAATCAATGTGAGGTGAATAATATGCCTGAAAAATCTTTCTTAATTTTGAAAAGCAACTTAACTGCTTCCGATATTAAACAATTAACCAGCCAATGGAATTTAGATTCTGCTATTTTTGCTAATTTATTTAGTCAGCTTGATCATATCAACCAAAAACTAAATGCTGTCAAAAGAAAAATAGATTATTTAGATTCCGTTGCACGTGAAACAACTAAAACTAAAGAACTTAAAAAAGTTACTGACTTAACTAGAGAACTAGTCTACCTCAAACACACATTAGATGATCAAACAGAAAGCTTACGCTCTTTTGGTGAATATCTAAAAAAGAATCAACTTGCTTCCTCTGCCGACATTGCCAGTTTAATGACTAAACAAGCGCAACTGACTAAGATGATCCATGTTTATACGGATCTATTGAATTCAATCAGTGGCTTATTCACCGCCATGATGGACAGCCATTTGAATCACTTAGTGAAATATCTGAATTCCGTTGCTTTAATCATTGCTATTCCGACTTTAATCAGCGGTATCTGGGGCATGAATATTTGACAATTATTTGGGCAATTATTCTAAAGAAAAAGAAGTACAACGATTAGTATGAAGTGAGACCTAAAAGTGAGACACTTTTAGGTCTTTTACTATGTCTAAATTTAATAAAGAACAAAAAATAGAAATTTATCGTAAATGGA
>NZ_PCYT01000040.1:0-16243 GCF_002553735.1 Lactobacillus sp. UMNPBX17 | reverse complement strand
TTTTTAGTAGTCTTCTTTGAAGTTGACTTCTTTGTTGAAGTGGTCTTTTTAGTAGAAGCAGACTTCTTTGTAGTTGTTTTCTTGCTTGAAGTCTTCTTTGTAGTAGTCTTCTTAGTTGAAGCTGTCGCAGCATTTACGTTTTGTGTAGTATTTAAAAGTGGACTAACACTCATTAATGCAGCTGCTGATACCATAATTAACTTATGACTTAATTTCATCGATAATTTACCTCATATCTAAAACTAAAATTCTAATTCATTTATATATTGTAAATCCAAATCTAAATTTTGCCAATTTTAGAAACAAAAAAGATACCCTTTCTTAAGGAAAAGATATCTTTTACTCCACATTGTTACTTAACAGTAACATCTGAAGCCTTAACGTAATAATGATTTGGCTTTAAAGCGTAGTATTTAGTGCCCTTAATAGTCTTAGTACCTAAGCCCTTTACAGTTACATCTTTACCAATGTAACTAGTGCCTAAATAGTTCTTAACACGCTTGCCATTGTTGTCATAAACATAAGCTTTCTTCTTCATTGAAATCTTAACTACCTTAATCTTGCTAGACTTCTTTGAAGTAGTCTTTTTAGTTGTTTTCTTAGCTGAGGACTTTTTGGTTGTAGTCTTCTTGCTGTCTTTCTTAGATTCTGACTTTTTAACAGTCTTCTTTGTTGCTTTCTTAACTACCTTTTTAGTAGTCTTTTTAGCTGCTTTCTTAGTTGATTTTGCAGTTGAAGTAGAAGTTACAACTTTTTTGCCGTTAGACTTAAGAGTATAAGTAGTCTTACCAGACTTGTAAGTTACTGTACCTTCAGTTGCAGCAGCAGGAATCCAGTACTTCAAATCAGTTTGGATACTGTAGTAAACTTGACCATTGATAGTCTTAACGTTCCAAATAGTGTAGCGACCACCCTTAGTTGCAGTCTTTGATGTCTTCTTACCATAGCGGTCTACAAACTTCATGGTCTTAGTCATCTTAACGCGACTATTCTTACCATAAGTATTATGAACACCCTTAGCATGTGCAATTGGTGCAGCTTGAACAGAAGCACTATTTGCCATACCTACAACTGGGCTAACGCCCATCAAAACAGCTGCTGATACCATCATTAACTTATGACTTAACTTCATAAATATATACCTACCTCATTAAAAACATCTTTGTAAATCTATTGTAGGGCTCTTATATAATTTTGCAAATAAATACTATAGCCTTAATACTTTCTTAGCAAAAAAGCGCCCTAGTTCAAATGACCAGGGTTACTTCTTTATTTATTAATTATTCCCAATCTTTATCTTTGGAAAGAGGAAGCTTGTGCCAGTAATCTGGCTTGTTAACTTGACGCCCACGTGCAATCGCCATGTCGTACTTGTTTACGTCCTTAGTAATAGTTGAGTCGGCAGCAATAAAGGCATGATCAGCAACATTGATTGGAGCAATAAGTGTTGAGCCAGCACCAATAAATGAATGATCACCAACATTAGTATGGAGCTTCTTGACACCATCGTAGTTAGAGAAGATTGTACCACAACCAATGTTAATATCTTTACCCAAGGTTGCATCCCCAACATAAGTTAAGTGACCCACCTTAGTGTTTTCACCAATTTCTGCCTTCTTAATTTCGACAAAGTTACCAATATGAGCACCCTTGCGAATAATTGCCTTAGGACGAAGGTGAGAGTTAGGACCGATATCAGTGTTGTCATCCATTTCAGCTTCTTCGATAGTTGAAGAAGTAATAGTTACACCATTACCAATCTTAGAATCGATAATTCTTGATCCATTAGTAATGTAACAATCGCTACCAATTTCAGTGTTACCCTTGATAACTACATTGCCTTCAATCACAGTATCGTTACCAATTTTTACATCTGCATCAATATAAGCAGTATCAGGATCAACAAATGAAACCCCGTTACGCATATGAGCTTCATTTATTCTTCTTTGCATGGTCTTAGTAGCTTGAGCTAAAGCAACACGATCATTTACACCAAGACTTTCACTAAAGTCAGGCATCTTGTAAGCACCAACGCGTTCACCATTGTTGCGCAAGATTTCAAGCACATCAGTTAAGTAGTATTCACCTTGAGCATTATCGTTATCAACATGCTTTAAAGCTTCAAACAATTTTTGATTGTCAAAGCAAAATACACCGGTGTTAATTTCCTTAACTTTTAATTCTTCAGGATTACCATCTTTTTGTTCAACAATTCGTAAAACATTGCCTTGATTATCACGAATAATTCTGCCGTAGCCAAATGGATTTGGAGCTTCTGCAGTTAAAACAGTAGCGGCATTGCCCTTTTCTGCGTGATACTTGAATAATTCATTAAAAGTATCAGTAGTAAATAATGGGGTATCACCTGTAACTACTAAAGTAGCGCCTTCCTTATCACCTAAGGCTTCTTTAGCAGTCATTACTGCATCACCGGTACCCAATTGCTTTTCTTGGAAAGCAAACTTAGATTTGTCTGCTAATACCTTCTCGACTTCACCTGCACCAGTACCTACTATAGTTACGATCTCAGTAGGATTAATTCCACTAGCAGCATCAACTACGTGCTCTACCATGGTTTTACCACAAACTTTGTGTAAAACCTTGTACAGCTTTGACTTCATTCGTGTACCCTTGCCTGCGGCAAGAACAACTACATATTTTTCCATTAGTAATTAACCTCTTAATAATTAAAACTTAGATCTAGTATAGCATTTAAAAGCGATCAAAATCAGTTTCATTTAAGAAGTTTCCTGGTTCTGCCAAGATGAGCTTCTTTGCCGTATCGATTTTACTAATTTTTACTAATGAAAGGTAGTTTTTGACTAATTTTTCTTTATCAAAATCAGCTTCACAAAGAACACAAATACCAGCAATCGTGCCTTCAAATTCCTTAACTAGTTCTTCCATCCCAGTTAAGGTACCGCCGCCTTTCATAAAGTCGTCCACGATTAATACTTTTGCACCTTTTTTAAGAGCACGAGTTGGCAATTCCATTTTAGAAACGCGGGCTAATGAAGATGAGATATAGTTAACAGAAACCGTTGCTCCTTCAGTAACCTTAGAACGTTTTCTAGCTGTTACAAATGGCACATCCAAGTAACGAGCTACAGCTTGTGCTAAAGCGATTCCTTTAGTTTCGACCGTCATTACGGCATCTATCTCATCATAAGCGTAGCGAGTGGCAACCAATTCACCAATTCTACGCAAATCTTGCGTATCACCCAATATATCTGATAAATAAACAAAACCGCCGGCTAAAATTCGACTTGGGTCTTCAATTCTTGATGCTAAATCAGATAAATAATCTTCCGCATGATTTTTACCTAAAAATGGAATATAGCGTACCCCACCAGCTGCTCCTGCTACAGTTTCCAAAATACCATCTTGATTATTAGCTAGTGTGTGTTTCAAAATGGCTAAATCTTCTGAAATTGAGGATTTAGCTGCACCGTATCGCTTAGCAAAGAATGGTAACGCAATTAGAGTATGGGGACGCTCCATTAAATACTTGGTCATATCAACTAATCTTTCTGAACGTTTCATGATATTTCCTTTCTAATGTTTGGCTTTATACTTAATAAATATACTCTAAAGAGCAAAAAAAAGCACTAACATTTTTTAATGCTAGTGACAATTCTGAATTGTGTTTAAGCTTCAGCTTCCTCAGCCTCATCATCAAACTTTAATGCAATATTCTTAGTTAATAAATCAGTGTAACTGTAAGAAACATGTTTAAAATTATTTTGATGTTGGTCTAAATCGACCACAAACACTGCAGGGAATGTTTCTCTTAGAATTCCCCGTCTCTTAGTAACTTTCTTACGACCCGCTTGAGCTACTACTGTTAAGGTATCACCTAAGTGAGAATCCAACTTATGCTTTATTGTGATAATCGATGTTGGCACTAAACAACAACTCCTTTGGTGACATTTTATCACATTTTAACAGTAAAATCAATATTATACACTACTTAGTGGGAATATTTCTAGCTATTTCAATAAATTGTTCAATTGTTAAATTTTCAGGTCTAACTCGTGGATCTACACCAAGCTTTTTAATTAAGGCTTCACGCTTTTCAGTGTCTGGAATCAACGTTTTCAAATTGTTATTCAGTGTCTTTCTACGTTGTGAAAAGCACATTTTGACTACCCAAACAAAGTGCTTGCGATTCTCAATTTCGGGTTTATTCTTCAATGGAGTTAAAACAACTACACTCGAATCGACCTTAGGACGCGGCATGAATGATTCATGGTTAACTTCTAATGCCACTTTGACATCCATTTCAGTTTGAACAGAAATAGTTAACGGACCGTATTCTTTACTGCCCGGCTTAGCCTCTAGCCTTTCGGCCACTTCTTTTTGCATCATTAAAGTTAAACTAGCAAAATGCAAATCTGACTCAGCTAAAGCAAAAATAATTGGAGTAGTAATGTAATATGGCAAATTAGCAACTACCTTGATTGGCTTGTTCATGTCAAAAAAGCCAGCAAGATCTTCTTTAAAATCAGCCTTAAGCACATCTTTAAGCATTAACTTAAAGCGATCTTCTAAAGGAGCATCACCAATTTTTTTAGGCAGCTCATTTTGCAAAATATCTGGCAAACTATCGTCTACTTCATAGGCAAAAACTTTTGCACCTGCCAGTAGAAGTTGCTCGGTTAAAGAACCAATACCAGGACCAATTTCAATTACTTGATCACCCGCATGAATATCTGCAGCTTCAACAATACCCAAAATTGCATTTTGGTCGATTAAGAAGTTTTGACCCAAGTTTTTCTTAGCTTTTACAAAATAGCGGTTAATAATTGCTTGTGTTCTAACGGGAGAACCAATTGGAATATTATTTGTCATTTTTCGCCTCTTCTACCGCATTTTTTAACTCATCAAGTGAAACACCAAAGGTATGCAAACGATTATAGAATTGCTTAGAATTACCATATCCAACTCTAAGCTTAATGCCAACTTGTTCCCGCAACTTACGAGAGCCTGCGCCGCCTGCTAAACCTAATTTACGATATTCGCTTTCAGTTAAATCACTTGCTTGTGGACTAACTTCATGTAAATCGCTTAATGCCTTTTCAAGTGCTTCTTTTGAAGCATGCTCTACTCCAAGACTCCCCTTTTTATGGGGTTCACCTTCTTTACGTGTAATAAAAGCCTGCTTAGCATTAGGCACAGCATTAGTTACAATTCGGCGAATTCGCTCACCGTTAAAGTCAGGATCTGTAAAAACAATAATTTGTCTATTTTTACTGAGCTGTTTCAACTGAGCTAAAACACTATCTGAAACAGCAGAACCATTAGTTTCTACCGTCTCAATTCCTGGGAAAAATTGTTTTAAACGAATAGTATCGTCTTTTCCCTCAACGACAACTACCGCATCAAAATTCTTTTTATTTAAGACCATAAACTCTCACTGTATTTTTATAAGTAGCTTCTGCAACTTTTTCAAGTGGAATATCTTTTAACTTGGCAATTGCCTCTGCAACATAACGCACATAGCCAGTCTCATTTTGACGACCACGATATGGCTTAGGTGTTAAATATGGTGCATCGGTTTCAACTAGGATTCGATCAAGCGGAGCTGCTTTAGCACTTTCATGAACTTCCGTAGCCTTGGTGAAAGAAACTACACCTGAATATGAGAAGTAAACGTTTAAATCTAAAAACTTGTTTAACCAGTCAATCCCACCATTAAAGCTATGCAAAATGGCACCATATTCTAAATTGCTATTTTTCAAAATATCGTAGCAATCAGGAAATGCATCCCTAGTATGAATATCGACCGGCATTTTTAAATCATGTGCCACTTCGATTTGACGAGCAAAAACCTCACGTTGTACATCCCTAGGCGATTCATCCCAATAGTAATCAAGACCGATCTCACCCATTGCGACAACTTTAGGCATTCTCAATTGTTCAATCAGCTTATCTTCGGCTTTTTGATCATAATCTTTGGCCACATCAGGACAATATCCCACCATCGCATAGACATTATCAAACTTTTCTGCCAAATCAACAGCTCGTTCATTAAAGTCAGGATCTTGTCCCGCACAAATAGCTTTGGTTACACCCAAACTTTTGGCACGTTCAAGATAGTACTGTTCCTTTCCTCTAAAGGGCTCATCATTTAAGTGCGTATGGTTATCAATAATTTCCATTAGCCTAATTCAGCTCCAACTGGATGTTCATCACCAACAAGTGCTAATTTAACTTGACCATCTTTTTCACTAGATAAAAGCATACCTTCGCTAAGGTGACCCAACATCTTACGTGGCTTCAAGTTAGTAACAGCTAAAACCTTCTTATCAAGAAGTTCACTTGCATCTGGGTAAAACTTGCGAATACCACTCAAAATTTGACGTTCTTTACCATCGCCAAAGTCAAGCTTGAACATGAGTAATTTATTTGAGCCCTTAACTGGTTCTACTGACAAGATTTGACCAACTTGGATCTTTACCTTGTCAAAATCATCAATGGTAATTTCATTACCCTTCTTTTGTTCACTTCTAGTAGTCTTCTTTGGCTTAGCCTTTGCCATTTCGTCCTTGATGTACTTAACTTCTTCTTCAGCTTTAAGTCTTGGGAAGATTGGCTTTGGCTTTTCAATTACCTTGGTATTCCAACCAAAATCATTAAAGGCTAAATTCTCTTGATCTTCATCATCCCAGTTCAAGCCAAGTTGTTCAAACATCTTTGGTGCAGTTTCAGTCATTACTGGATAAATCATAATGGCAATCAAACGCAAGCTTTCAGCTAAATTACTCATTACATGAGACAATTCATCTTTCTTGCCCTCCTTGTTCAATACCCAAGGAGTAGTTTCATCGATGTACTTGTTAGCGCGTGCTACTAACTTCCAGATGCTGTCTAAAGCTTGTGAGAAATGAAGTGAATCCATTTGTTGACGGTAGTCTGCAATCACACTAGCAGCTGTATCTTGTAAATCCTTACCAAACTTGTCTTGAGCAACAGGAACGGGTGCAACTTGACCATCTTGGTATTGATTAATCATTGAAACTGTACGGTTAAGCAAGTTACCAAGGTCATTAGCTAAATCATAGTTAATTCTTTCGATAAAGTCTTCAGGAGTGAAAATACCATCTGCACCAAATGGAAGTGCACGCATCAAGTAGTAACGAAGTGGATCAACACCATAACGACTAGTAAGTGATTCTGGGTAAACTGCATTACCCTTAGACTTAGACATCTTACCGTTCTTCATCAATACCCAGCCGTGACCAATAATGTGCTTTGGAAGTGGCAAATCAAGTGCCATCAACATAATTGGCCAATAGATAGTGTGGAAACGTACAATTTCCTTACCTACCAAGTGAACATCTGCTGGCCAATATTTCTTAAACAATTCGTCATTGTCTGAGCCATAACCTAAAGCAGTAATATAATTAGAAAGTGCGTCAATCCAAACATAAACTACGTGCTTGGGATCGCTTGGGACAGGAATTCCCCAGTTAACAGTGGTACGAGTAACTGAAAGATCTTCAAGGCCTGGCTTAATGAAGTTATTAAGCATTTCCTTTTCACGAGAATGAGGCAAAATAAATTCAGGATGTTCCTTGTAGTATTCAACCAATCTGTCAGCGTACTTGCTCATCTTGAAGAAGTATGAAGGTTCCTTAACCAAACGTACTTCGTGACCACTAGGTGCCTTACCACCAATCACATTACCGTTGTCATCCTTATAAACTTCGGCAAGTTGTGATTCAGTGAAGTATTCTTCGTCTTCAACTGAGTACCAACCAGTGTATTCGCCTAAGTAAATGTCGCCCTTCTTTAAAAGTTTTTCAAAAATCTTTTGGACAGCCTTAACGTGTTCTTCGTCAGTAGTTCTGATGAATTTATCGTAAGAAATATCAAGACTCTTCCATAACTTCTTATATGAAGCAGCCATCTTATCAACGAATTCTTGAGGCTTAATTCCTTGAGCTTCGGCCTTTTGTTCAATCTTCAAGCCATGTTCATCAGTACCAGTTAAAAAGAAAGTGTCATAGCCTTGGCTACGCTTGTAGCGAGCCATAGTATCTGCGGCAATTGTAGTATAAGCATTACCAATAGTTAATCTACCAGATGGATAGTAAATTGGGGTTGTAATGTAAAAAGTATCTTTATCAGCCATTAATTAGTCATACTCCTTTATTCGTCTAAAATATCTATTCTATAATAACATGCAAAAAAAGGAATTGGGCTAAAACACCAATTCCTTTTCTCTAAAATTTTTCTTTTTTTAAATATAATTGCTTAATTGCCGTAGTTAATAAAACATATATTATTTCTAATGCAACAACTACCAAAATAAAGCTGATTGGCAATTGCGTTAATCCCAAACTAGCTGCCACATTAGAAGATGGCAAGACGCTGCCCCAAAGAGCCAAGCCAAAAGTTACCAAGATCACAACTGGAGTGGCACGTTGCTTAATGAATGGGAAACGTTCATCGCGCAAGACATGGATAACCATTTCTCTTGTCCACAAGGATTCCACAAATAAGCCTGAATAAAACAGCGATTGAAATACCCAATGATGAAAATCAGTTCCTACCAAGTACGGACAGATCACATAAAACATTAATGCCATAGTAATCAAATCGATTATTGCGGGAATCGGTCCAAAGTTAAGTACGAACTTAGGCCATTTATTAATTGACCATTTCTGCGGTTTCTTCACATAGTTTCTAGATACACTATCAAATGGAATCACTAAACAGCTAAGACTATAAATCAAGTTCAAAATAAGTAGCTGCAAAGGCAATAACGGTAAAAATGGCAAAGTAAGTGAAGCAATGACCATTGCAATAATACTGCCAAAGTTGGTTACCAAAAACGTCTTAATGTATTTCATTGTATTTGAAAAGACTTTACGCCCCGTAATAATCATTTGCTCAAGCAACTGGAGATCCTTTTGTTCAAATACAATATCAGCAGACTCCTTAATAATATCGACAGAATTATTAGAAGTAACAGTGACGTCGGAAACTTTCATTGCCAAAGCATCCTTATTGCCATCGCCCATGTAGCCTACTGTATGTCCATTTTTCTTTAACGCTTGAATAATCTTAACGCGCAATTCAGGAGTTAAATGAACAAAGATATTACACTTTTCAACAATTTCTGCTAGTTCTTCCGTGGTTGCTGTTTCAATTTGTTCACCATCGTAAACCGTATCCACGTTCAAACCAACTTGCAGAGCAATCGCTCTTGTAACTGCCTCATTATCGCCGGTAAAGATCTTAACATTTACATTATCATTCTTTAGATCTTGCAAAGCCTCTTTAGTACTTTCCTTAGGTGGATCAAGATATGCTAGACAGCCAATAATGGTTAAATCATTTTCATCTTTAGCCGAAAATTCTCCTACTGGAGCTGGATTCAATTTATAACCAACTAATAGAACACGCAAACCGTCATCATTTAATTCATTAATTTGGTTTAAGATTCTTTCACGCCAAGCGTAAGTCAATTTCTCGGTTTTGCCATTTACTTCAACTTGGTTAGAAATATCTAGCATCCCTTCCGCAGCGCCTTTAGTTACTAATAAGTGTTGTCCATGGTGTTCATCGTTATCAACCACCACAACGCTCATTCTTTTTCTGCTATAGTCAAAAGGAATTTCATCTATTTTATTGTAATCACGTTGGATCTCGTTTACATCTAATTCATCACCAGCCGCATCGATTACTGCTTTATCAATCAAATCCTTCATCCCGGTTTGATAATAAGCATTTAAGTATGAGAATTTCAAGATGCGCGGCGTTTCTTCCATTTCTAAATCATAGTGTCGCTCTAGCACCACTTGATTTTGAGTAAGAGTACCTGTTTTATCGATACAAAAAACATCGGTTGAACCCAAATTTTGAATAGCATTCATCTGCTTAACTACTACGCCTTGCTTAGACATTTCAAGAGCGCCTTTAGTCAGATTGCTATTAACAATAATTGGTAAAACTTCAGGAGTAAGGCTAACTGCTGCAGCTAGAGCAAATATTAAGCTTTCTCCCCAATCGCCTTTGGTTACGCCATTAATTATGAATAATAGCGGCAATAAGATAGCTGTAGCGATTATCAAGATTCTAGCAAGTTGCTTCATTTCCCGATCAAAAAGAGTCGTCTTAACTTTTTTGCGTGAAATCTTCTGGACCTTTTTACCAAAAACAGTGTTATTTCCTACCGCGAACACAATGCCACTGCCAGAACCAGAAACAATAGTAGTTCCCTCATATAAAATATTAGGATAATCGAGATAATCAGCTAACATACTCGGCTTTAGAGTCACATTAGCTACTTTTTCAGTTGGTTCAGAATCACCATCAAGATAACTAGAAGAACAGAATAAATCTTTGCTAGTCAGCAGCTTCATATCAGCTGGAATCATATCACCTGCCGATAGATTGATCACGTCCCCAACTACCACATCCTCAGTTGGTAGCTCCATATTTTTACCATCACGACGAATATTGGTAGTAACTGACACCATATTCAGCAATTTTTCAGTTACCTTAGCGATCCGTATTTTTTGAATAAAATTCGCCACTACCGAAATAAGAAGCATCAGTAGCATCACAATTACAGTTTCAATATCGCTATTACCGTGAGGAACAATGTAACTAGTAAATGTAGTAAGTAAAGTCAATATAATCAACACTACAGTAAACGGTGTCGCCAAGGATTCACCCAACAATCTCCATTTAGAAGCGTTAGTGTTAGTTCTTATTTCATTTTTGCCATATTCTTTTCTATTTTCATCAGCTTTTTTAGTTGAAAGGCCTTCGGCACTCGCTTGCAATCTTGCTAGCGTTTCGCTGCGTGATTCACGTGCAATTCGTTGAATTCGTTGAATATCAACATTTGAATGTTTTTTGCTCGCTGGTTTTAACATTCTTCAATTCCTCTCATTCAATAGACAAGCAAACAAAAAAGTCACCTGCTATTTCTGCAGGTGACTTGCACGCCAAACAAGGCTTTTGTCATACTCGTCGTTCAGTTTTAACACTACGTGACGTAAGCACATGCTAGCTATCTGGATCTCGCCTTAAGTCGACGACACCTATTTAACCCGTTGGCATCTCTGGATGTTTCTGGGCGATAGCGTGTGTTCACGTAGGAGTCTCACCTAACAGTTTCACTTACTATGTCTACAAAAAGTTTAAGGACTTAATTCAAATAAGTCAAGTTGCCTATTTGTGCAAATTGGAGCTATGATGCCCGAATCTTCTAAGCATATATATTATTCCCATAATTAAGAATGCTAAAGCTAATGCAATCGGCAGTGCTACTCGATGGGGATGGGAAATTTTATCCTGTTCACTTTGCGATAAATCATATTTATCAAGAGCATACTGATATTGTTGATCTACTTTAGTTGCACAGGCCCGAAAAACAAACCGCAAACCTTTGTTAAAAGTAGCATTATTATGGCTGCGAAGTTGATCTACTTCAGCGCGAAGAATATTCGATCTCGTATCAGCAGTAAAAGCTCCATGTAAGTCTTTGCTTGAAAAGATTTGCACATCGCGCTTCTTTTCTTTTTGACCTATCACAATAAAAACAGTACGTTTAGAATGATTTAACGCCTTTGGTGTTAAATTCTTGAGTTTCTTTACTGTAATTACTGCTATTTGCGGTTGCTCTTTAGTCTGCAAATAACGATTATTCTTTTCTTTAATTAAAGTCTTAGTCTCTTTGTCTAAAATATGGACATGATCTTCAATATTAGGTTGCACAAATCCTGTCATCGTCATAAAGACGGCTAACAGGCCAAATAACCAAATAAATCTAGTTTTCATCTTCTTCAAGTTTATGAGCCAAGCTTTCCACATATTTCCGATCGATTTTAATTTGCTCATATGGTACCCCGCAATCATGAAGCAACTGCATTGCTAACGGATTATCACGATAATCAAAGTAATAATTGATTTTCTTTACACCGGCTTGAAGCAAAGACTTGCAGCAATTATAACAAGGGAAATGAGTCACATATATTTCCGTATCATCAGTTGATACGCCAAATTTAGCACATTGGATGATCGCGTTCATTTCGGAATGAATAGTTCGAACACAGTGCCCATCTACCATTTGATGACCTACCTCATCACAATGTGGTTGTCCGGATACCGATCCATTATACCCCGTGCCAATAATACGATTATCTTTAACCAAAACACTACCAACTAGAGCTCTGTTGCAGGTGGAGCGCTGAGCTATCACTAGTGCCTGCATCATGAAATATTGTTTCCAAGGAATTCGATCGTGCATGAACTTACCTCTGCTTATTCTTATCTATTCTTAAAGTAGTTCAAACCAATAGCATCACGAACTTGTTCTAAGGTTTCATTAGCTACTGTATTTGCCTTCTTTGAACCTTCTAAAAGCATTTCATAAATTGCATCCTCATCTTGAGCGTACTTTTCACGGCGTTCACGAATAGGTGCAAGTTCTGCTTCAAGTATTTTGTTTAAGTAACGTTTAATTTTAACATCGCCTAACCCGCCTTTTTGGTATTCTGCCTTAAGTTCTGCTACCTTATCCTTATCTGGATCAAAGACATCAAGGTAAGTAAAGACAGTGTTGCCTTCAACCTTACCTGGATCTTCAACGTGAATATGATTTGGATCGGTGTACATTGACATAACTTTCTTTTGAACTGTCTTAGCATCATCTGACAAATAAATGCAGTTACCAAGTGATTTAGACATCTTAGCATTACCATCAAGACCTGGAAGACGACCAGAACCCTTTGGTGGGAAGTAGCCCTTTGGTTCAACCAAAATATCAGTGTTGTAAACACGGTTAAAGGTTCTTACAATCTCACGAGTTTGTTCAAGCATTGGTTCTTGGTCATCCCCAACAGGAACGATAGTAGCCTTAAAAGCAGTAATATCTGCAGCTTGAGAAACTGGGTAATTTAAGAAGCCAACTGGGATTGAATCTTTGAAATCCTTTTGCTTAATTTCAGTCTTAACAGTTGGGTTTCTTTCAAGACGTGCTACAGTTACTAAGTCCATGTAGTAAGAAGTTAATTCAAACAAAGCTGGAATTTGTGATTGAACATAAATTGTTGATTTACTTGGATCAATGCCTACAGCTAAGTAGTCTAATGCTACTTGAATTAAACTGTTACGAATCTTTTCTGGGTTACGAGCATTATCTGTCAACGCTTGAGTATCAGCAATCATGATATAAGGATCGTACTTGCCAGAATTTTGCAATTTTACTCTATTTTTAAGTGAGCCAATATAGTGACCAATGTGAAGTTTGCCAGTTGGACGATCACCGGTTAATAAAATTTCTTTTGCCATAACTTCTACTCTTTTCTAATTTTATTTTATACTCTTTGCTTTTTTATTTTATTTCTTATGTTAATGACCTAATTTTAACAAAATTTAAGCTATGATTAAACTATCACCAATGAAAGGAAACAAGACATGTGTAATCACTTTCGGATACCCGATTTAATGCAAATAAAAAAATATCTGACTGAAGACCTCGCTTTACCATTAACCGATCCAAAAATCGAAATAAAGCAACAAGATATTTTTCCAAATCAAACTGCGCCAGTCTTGCTCTATCAAGACAATAAACTGCAGCTCGTCAATAAAAACTGGGGCTATCCTAGTCCAGTAGATTCCAAAAAGCCGATGTTTAACGCCAGAATAGAGCGTTTTTATGAAAATAAGCCTTCTATGTGGGATCGTTCTTTTGCTAGACAACGCTGTTTAATTTTAAGTAGCGATTTTTTTGAATATGCTAAAACTACATACCAAGGAGCTAATGGCAAAAAATATCATGAACGCTACTGCTTTAAAACGGCTAATCCCATCACATTAATTGCAGGAATTTATGATCAAAATAATTTTTCTATGGTTACTACCGCTCCTAATAAAGACATAGCTCCCATTCATAACCGCATGCCACTAATCATTGAACCTGGCGAACTGCGTAGATGGCTTTTTCAAAACTTTACCAGTTTGGTTGATCGCAGCAATATTGACCTAAAAGTACAAAAAGAGCCACATCAAAAATAATTGGTTTATTAATTAAAAGCATGATAGAATAAAGAAGTATTGCGGGTATAGTTAAATGGTAGAACGACAGCTTCCCAAGCTGTAGATGCGGGTTCGATTCACGCTATCCGCTTTTTTGTACAAAAAAACGGATGAGATTTTTTCTCATCCGTTTATTTTTTACGCCATGATAACGGTTAAAACGCCACTAATGATAGCCAAATAAATCGGCATCCAGAGCGTTTGTGTATAAAGATAACTCCAGGCAAATAGCCCGCCATAGATAATCTCAATCACAACCAACAAAAGTGAATTTTGAAAGTTTAACAAACTAAAAATAATTCCTGAAACAATAATTCCTGTTACTGCAACTTGAGTAGTACTTCTGCGAAAAGCATAATTAAACAAAAATCCTGTTGCAAGGAATTCTTGCAGAATTGGTAAGATAATTCCTTGTACTAAGATCAAAAACCAAAATATGTCAACTGATTCATTTTTTAAATAAATCAATTGAAAGTCATAATGTGGAATCTTTTCATATGCTTGTAAATACGATATAAGAATTCGAGTAGCCGTGATTGCCAAAGTAAGCAACATCACCGTAGAAAAACTGCCTAGCCATGGTAATTTAAAATCTCGAGCAAAAAAACGTTGTTCACGATTAAAGCGATAAACATAAAATAATAAAATCATTGCTGCAACAAGGCAAAACAAAATCAAATCCCAAACATGCAATGGCGTCTTCCTAGTCACTAGCTTAACGACTGCAAAGACGATAACATACCCTACCAGGTACACTGCATAGCGGATAACGTTTCCCTCTCTCGATTCTGGCGTATTCAAAATTTTCACTCCTACTCTGGATTGTATCCTACAAAATCAATATTATACCAAAAAAATACAGTTTATTAAATACAGATAGGGCGTCCGCTTACTTCACTTCTACAATAGTCACCTTATATTCTCCAGCTGGGGCTTCGACTGTGGCAACGGTACCTGCCTCTTGCTTCATAATTGCTTGACCTAAAGGTGAATCAAAGGAGATTTTGCCATCGGCCAAATCCGCCTCCATCCGTCCGACGATCTTATATTCTTCTGTTTCATCATCATCATCAAATTTAAGAACTACGGTCTTACCCAAATCTACTTTGCCATCATCCTTAGTTTCGACAATTTCTGCGTACTTTAATTGCTTACCTAAATAACGCAGACGACTCTGCAAGTGTCCAAGGTCCCTTTTAGCCTCTGTATATTCAGTATTTTCTGATAAATCGCCTAGAGCTCGCGCAGCTTGTAAAATCTTTATTCTGCGAGGACGATCTTTCTTTAAACGTGCAATTTCATCTTCAATTTGTTTATAGCCTTCTGGCGTCATTTTTTGAAAATATACCATGATTTAACACCTTATCAATTCGTTCATTCATTTTTCTTTTTAATTATACAAAAGTTATCCACAAGTGTTAAACGTTGATTTACTAAAGTTTTTATTCATAAATTAGCACTATATACTTTCAAGTGCTAAATAGTTTAATTTATTTTGAAACTGATTACAATAATCAGTGTAAGGGAAAAAAACGAGTCCTTACGAATTAAAGAGCAAATAAAAATTGAAAGGAAGTTTTCAATATGGCAAACGATATGATGAATCGTCGCAATGATATGATGGATGCAATGAACGACTGGTTTGGTTTTCCAAGAAACTTCTTTGATGACACTGAAATTGAAAACATCATGCAATCAGATGTTGCCGAAACAGACAAAGACTATACCGTTAAGATCGATATGCCTGGTATGAACAAAGAGGACATCAACGTTAACTACAAAGATGGTCTTTTAACAGTTGCTGGCAGCAGAAAATCATTTAAGGATACAAGTGACAAGGATAAGAACATTATTCATAAAGAAAGAAGCGAAGGTCGCATTTCAAGAAGCTATAGATTACCAAATATAGTTGCAAGTGAGATCCATGCAAAGTATGATAATGGTGTATTGACTATCATCTTGCCAAAGCAAAATGCTGGTGATGATAGCAATTCTATCCATATTGATTAATTTATTAGATTAAGCAAGAGGTCTAATAAGTTACGGATATAATTCTCTGAAGCGAGTTCATTAATTGAACTCGCTTTTATTTTGGCTTAAAATAGACTTAATTTAAGAAAAAATTAAAAACGTAAATTGCAATAATAAATTGAACACTTACGCTGTTTGATAGATTTTATCTAAT
>NZ_PCYT01000003.1:0-78249 GCF_002553735.1 Lactobacillus sp. UMNPBX17 | reverse complement strand
TCCCGAAAGGCATCCTAAATCTCACAGCCGTTTACACAAGTTTTTATACTGAACCGAAATAAAACAATAAAAGACCTGCAGAATTTGATATTCCGCAGGTCTTATTTTTATCTCAATTATTCATAAATAATAACTGGTTCATTCTTAGAAATGTTATTCCAAACTTTTCTAATCTCGCTAGGCTTAACATTGACACAGCCATGTGAGCCACCTCTTAAGTAGGCCTTCTTACTCCAATTGGTTCTCCAACTAGCATCATGGAAACCACTACCACTTAAAGTAAATGGCATCCAGTATTTAACTGGTGAAGCATAACTTGAACCATCGTCATTGGTACCACGCAAAATACTTGGAGATTCCTTGTAGTGAATGTACCAAACACCACGTGGAGTTTGATCACCCTTGCTACCTTCCATCGTACCAGTAACTACATTATCCAAATGTGCAGCTAACTTACCTTTTCTAACAAGCCAAACCTCTTGCTTCTTTAATGAAACAACTGCATAAGTATTGCCGATTTCATGATTACTCTTACCGTAACCATGAGCGTAAGTACTATAGCCTAAACCATAAATTGCATCAGCACCATCAAAAGTGGTTTTCCCATCTGCAAAAGCTTGTAAGATCAAACGACGAGCCTTTTTAACATAAACACCCCAGCCCCAAGTCTTATTTTTAACGGTAATTGTCTTACCCTTAACCTTATTACCAGTAGGAACCGTAAACTTATAGCTTTTATGCAAAGTGGAAACTTCTTTATCAATTTGGTTTAACTTTTCAGTTAATTTAGATGTATCGCCAAATTGATATTTGCCATCTCGGTAGCTAACATCATTTAAAAGATCCTTGGCCTTTAACTGATAACTCTTGCCATTAATTTTGTAAGTCAATTCAGCCTTCTTTAACGCATTCAACTTCTTCTTAGCAGTAGCTAAATTTTTAGTAGTAAAATTATAGGCTTGATCTGAAGGCGTCTTAGTTTGTTGCTTTTTAAACAGTGCTTCAGTTTCTGCCTCATCGATTGTCGGTGCGGTCGTATTATAGCTATAAACCAATTTTTCATTTCTTAATTGCACATGATTTTTAGCTTTTTTATTTACTTTGGCAGTTGCCTTAGCAACAGTTAATTTGCCAACCTTCACACCATCGATTTTAACATTTGGATTAAAGTGTGTTCGTGCATACTTCTCCGCTGCAGCTTGACTGGCTACACGATGATTGTGAATACCAAAACCTGCAATAATGCCGACCACAACTAAAATACCAATTATTAATATGATTAGATTGCTTCGTTTATTTTTTCTTTTTAGATCCTCGTTCATACTATTCTACCTTTATTCCCATAAGTAAGCTAATAGTTTAAATATAGCACCCAAGAACACATGTGTAAAATCTTATGTTTTTATTTGGCTTTTTTCATGATAACTCTCGTCGCATCCTTCAATGCAAAATATAATATTGGCGTACAAATTGCAGTTGAAATTGAGTTAATTACGGTTGCAGGCAAACTTACAAATGCACCAATATATGCTACTTGCAAGCTCGTTCCTACCATTAATGCTTCAACAATTGAAACGCAATATGTAGTAAAAATTTTAGTCACACCGGCAACAATACCTAAAATGATAATATTCTTCTTACTATCTTGATAATTCATCCCTTTAAAAATTAAGCTCAAAACTGTCGCAACCACAACAACTTCAAGCATAGTGAGCCATGATGTAGCAGCATAACCATTTAATAAATCAAAACCACCTAAACCAATAATTCCGGCAATCATCCCATTGCGATAACCCAAATAAAGAATAGCTACTGCCGTCAAAGTATTGCCAAAATGAATAAATGGTCGACCTACCATAGCAGGTACAGGAATTCGTAAGACCCAGATACCAATATAAATAATTGCTGCAAATAATCCGGTAAAAATCAATGCTTGTAAAGAATTTTTATCTGTTTTCATTATTTTCTATTCCCCACCTTTTCTAATAGCCAACTTAATCCTGCCGCATAATTCGGCCCTAAACGCGGATCCTGCTTAGTAGTATTCAAAATAGCTCGTTCCACAAAATCAGCCGCAATAGAGCAACTTTCTTTTAAACTATATTGATGCATAAATGCCGCTAAAAAGACACTTGTAAAAATGTCGCCGGTACCAAAGAAGCTTCCTGGCAATCTTCTCTGGGTTAGTGACCATTCTTTTCCTTCAGTAATGCCCACTTCTCCGATTTTTTCATCTGACAAATCTATTCCAGTGATAATTACATTAGGAATATCAAATTTAGTCGATAATTCTTGCGCTAAACTTGTAGCCGTTTGAATGGAATTCTCTTCTGCTTTTTTTCCTAATAAAAATGCAGCTTCAGTCATATTTGGCGTTAAAATTGTAGCCTTAGTAACCAATTGCCGCATTTTTTCAATATACTGCTGGCTTAAGCCACGATACATTTTGCCATGATCCGCCATTGCCGGATCTATTAAAATAATTTTTTGACTAAGTAACTCTTTATTTTGCAGCCAAAAATCTAATGCATTTTCACCTAAATAACCTAAATACGCTGCTTTAAAACTTATATCTAATTCTTGCCAATGTTTAGTGATTTGAGTCATTTCATGACTTAAATCTAAATATGTATTATTGCCAAAACCACCAGTATGCGTTGATAAAATTGCAGTCGGTAATACAGTGGGCTTCAACCCACATGCACCCAAAATTGGCAGGGCAACACTCAATGAAACTTGCCCCATACATGATAAATCTTGACTGATTAATACTCCCCCATCAATCATTTTTTACTCCAATCAAAAAATCCTGCTATTAGCTTAACATAGTTAATAGCAGGAAACATTAAAATTTAACGTGCATTGAATGTATTTGGCTTGATATGATTTAAAATTTGGTAACCAATTGCTTTGTTTCTATTTTCATCATTTTGAGTTTGATTTAAAAACATGATTAAACCATTTTGATTATCAGATGTCATTTGAATCCAATTACCAAAGTGAGTGTTGTATAAGTTACCATATGCTGACTTCAAGGCACCGTTATTCTTGATATACATACCACCTGAATAACCATTTGGAGATTTAGAACTCAAGTTAGTCATGTAATTATACTCGGTTTTATTCAAAATCTTTCCATTTGTAAGTCCAACTTGAATACGGTAGTAATCCATTGGTGTAGAGAACAAATTACCTGCACCAACTAATTGAGAAGCTTGTTGTTTTTTAACATATTGTGCCCATTGATAATTTTTCCGATTCCAGGTATAAGAAATACCATCAGTCATACCAGCAGGAACATCTTCCAAGAAGTAAGTTCTCTTTAAATTAAGTGGATTAATAATTCGTTCTTTAACATTATCTTTATATGATTTGCCTGTAACTTGACGAATAATTCCTGCTAACAAAATATAGTTGGTATTATTATAAGAAAAATTGCCTGGTTTATTTTGACTAGTAGAATTTAACTTATCAACCACCCAATTGATGGCACTAGCTTCAGAAACTACGGACCCACGGTTAACTTCCGTGTCACTAGCCTTAAGTCCTGAAGTGTGCGTCATCAAATTACCAACGGTAATATCTGATGAGCCCTTTAAGTTGGGATACCAAGTTGAAATTTTAGTATCTTGATTAAACTTTCCGGCATAGATTAATTGTGTAATCATTGCAGCCGTAATTACCTTTTGCAATGAACAAACAGGATAAACAACCTTTCTATTTCCAGCACCAAGACGCTTGCCATAATAGCCATAGCCATAACTAATTTGTTGTGGATGACCATCTTTAATAATTACGGTAGTACCTCGTGCATAATAATTAGCCAGTGTACTTCTAACAAAACTACGCATTTCAGTTTGATTATAACTTGCGGCATTTACTTGATTAGCGGCTGCTAACCCACCTATTGGTAAAGAGGCAGCCACAGTAAGTGAAGCGGCTGTTTTAATTAATGCCTTTCTTAAATTAATTTTTTTCGTTTTAATTCCCTCCAGAATCGATCAGTTCTTTATAAAATATATTAGCATTTATTTTTTTCAGTGAAGTTACAGATTAGATAAAAATTATTCATAATTAATATGGATAGTCATCTAAATGATCTTTTTCCGTAATTTTGCGGATAACTTTAGCTGGAACTCCCACTGCTAAGGAATTATCTGGAATATCATGCGTAACTACAGCACCTGCTCCAATTACACAGTTGTCGCCAATCGTCACTCCTGCACAAACAGTAACGTTGCTGGCCAACCAGCAATTATTCCCTACCTTAATAGGTGCACCATATTCAATATCTGCCATTTTGCCATCTGCTTGCATTCTAGGATTTCTTTGTTCAGGTAGTAAGGGATGCAAAGGTGTAGCAAAAGTAACATTAGGGCCACACATCACATTATCACCAATGGTAATTGGACAAGTATCCAGAATCGTTAAATTAAAATTAGCATAAAAATGATCACCTAATTTAGTAAAGCGACCATAATCTACCTCGATCGGTCCTTGCAAATAAACCCCTTCTCCGTGATCCGGAAAAAGCCGATCAATAATAGCTTTTCTTTCTAACTTATCTTCATCAGTTGTCAAATTATAATCTCGTGATAAACGATGTGCCAAACTAGAAAAATGTCCCAATTCTTCGGTATCAGGGCGATATGGTTTACCAGCGAGCATGTTCTTAGTATTTTCTTCCATAATTATTTTTCCGCATTCTTTTTAATTTTTTGATCATTAATAATAATTATATGATATACTCGTTACTGTTGTTAAAAAATAATATATTAAAGAGGAAAAAATGCAAAAGAAAAATATTACAGCTATTTGTATTGGATTGCCTGTCTTTTTGATCTTGGCAATCTCAATCATGATTCATGCCAGCTGGATTAATGGTTTTGACAATTTCTTTGAACAAATTGTTCATACCATTCCTAATCTACAAGGCATTATGAAAAAGATTACTTTTTTAGCAGATACTAAAGTTGATTTAGTATGGATGATTTTAATCGCCATTATTTTATGGATTAAAAAGCAACGCCCTCTTTCGCTTAGTATCGTAATTACTTTAATTACTGCAGATGCTTTTGGATGGGTGGTAAAACACATTATTCAACGTGCCCGCCCTGTGCAACACTTGGCCGCAGATGATGGCTTCAGTTTTCCTAGTGGTCACACATTAGGAATGGCAATTATCGTCTTTTGGTTAATGATGATTTTAATCCCAGCATTAGTAAGAAATAGAACTGCCAAGATTTGGTTGAATGTTTTATTAATCGTTTGGCTGATTTTAGTCATGATTTCAAGAGTATATCTTTATGCTCACTTCCCATCAGATGTTTGTGGCTCTGTTGCTCTTGGAGCAATGTGGGTTGGCATTATCGATGCTATCTGGGATAAAGTTACTCCTAGAACTTCTAAAAATAACTTTTAAAACCAAAACGCTAGTTTTCTAGCGTTTTTTTATGCACAAAAAAAGTCACTAAGGAAAATGTCCTTAGTGGCTTTTCTACACCTTCAAATTTCTTCCTATCAGCAAATGCCATAAGAGACATCTTGCCTAGCCTTTTCATCCTCGGAGCGCTCATCACACGCTCCGCTATTATGATAACAGATTAAATAAGAAATATAAAGTGGTTTGTTTTGATTTTATTGAAACTAAAATTAATTTACCCATTCAGTGATTTTACTGTCATTTTCAGCTACGCCAATCACATTTAAATCTTTAGCCCATTCTTTAAAGTGGTTAACATATGCCTTGCGATTAGCTCCTGCGGAAGTAAAGAATGAGGCTACTTCTCCTTGATATCCCTTCATTTGATCTAATAAGGTCTTGATTGGAGTTGCTGGATAGCCTGACCAAACAGGACTACCAATTAAAATTAAATCATAATTATTAAAATCAATATTATCTAGCTTAATATCTGGAAAACTATTGGCTTGGATTTGATCTAAAGCGATATCATTGGTTTTATATTGATCCGCATCAAAAGTGCCGTCAACAGCATCGACTTCCTTAAGATCACTATCTGAAATTTGAGTATGAATCTTTTCTGCTAATTTCTTAGTATTGCCCGACCATGAATAATACAAAATTAACGTTTTCTTAGCCATAATTAGCCCTTCCTTTAATTATTTTATAGATATAAATAACCTTATAATCATAATTTACCAATTATAGCCGCCAATGTAAAAAGAATAACCTATTAATTTATAAATTGTCTAATTACATTAAGCATTGTGTGACCATATTTTTTCAATTTAGCTTGACCAACACCACTTACCTCTAAAAAATCATTTTCATTTTGTGGCTTAATTTTGGCCATATCATGTAAACTACGATCCGAAAAGATCATAAATGCAGGAACTCTTTGTTTTTTAGCTAGTTCTTTGCGTTTTTCTCTCAAAGCGTCAAATAGACTCACATTTTCATCTTCATCAAAAATTTGCTTCTTCTTTTGAATCTTACTGATCCGCCGTTTTACTATAGCTTTTCCATCTAAAACATCCCAGCCGCGGTTAGTTACATGGAGCAAAGGGTATTTTGTCCCTTCAATTTTTAAATATCCAGAGGCAATTAAATAGTCAATCAAACTTACAGCCTCTTTTTGACTGACTTTTAAGCTATTAAAATGTTCGTATTGCTCCGCATGCATTTCCTGCATCCGCTGATTAGTCGAACCAACTAAACATTGAGCTACGACATTTTTACCAAAACGTCCATCAAGTTCATAAACTAACGCAATAACCTTTTGGGCATCAGTAGTGATATCTTTCAAATCACCTTGATTAAGACAATTTGAACATTTACCACAAGGCGGACAATCTTGACCGAAATAGCGCACAATAAATTGTTGCAGACATTCACCGGTATTTACGTAATCAGTAATCGCCTGGAATTTTTGATATTGTAATTCCTTATATTTTTGATCTGCATCTGATTCTTCAATAAAATAGCGATACTGGTGCAAATCCCCTGGATGGTAAATCATCACTGCTTCACTTTCTTCACCATCTCGGCCGGCTCGACCAGCTTCTTGATAATAGCTTTCAATGTTGCGAGCACTTGATGCATGAACTACAAAGCGGACATTACTTTTATCAATTCCCATACCAAAAGCGTTGGTCGCCACAATTACTTGAAATTCATCAAATTGAAACGCCTCTTGCACTTGTGATCTTTCTTTTGCATTCATCCCGCCATGATAAGCGCCTACTGAAATTTCTTTTTTAGCAAGATAATCCGTTAAAGATTCAACTTTTTTACGAGTATTAGTATAAATAATCCCGGCTTCATCAGGATGAGCCTTAATGTATTGCGCAATGTAAAGCTGAGTATTTTGCGGAGAATTAACCACCTTAAAACTGATATTGGGACGAGCAAATGAAGTAATAATAAAGTTCTCTCGTTGGATATTTAACTGTTGTCCAATATCATCTTGAACTGCTGGAGTGGCGGTTGCCGTCAATGCTAAAATATTCGGCTTACTTTTAAGAGAATTAATTCCTTCAAAAATTTGTCTATAAGCCGGGCGAAAATCGTGGCCCCACTGTGAAATACAGTGCGCTTCATCCACTGCGACCAAATCAACATCCAAGAAGTTAAGCTGATATCTAAAATAATCTATCGTCAAACGCTCAGGCGTAATATAAATTAGTTTGATTTTTCCCTCATATGCCTGACGTAAAATAGGATTTACTTCTTCTTGCGGGGTGGTTGAATTCAATGCCGCGGCGTTAATACCATTTTGTTTTAGAGAATCAATTTGATCTTTCATTAAAGAAATTAACGGTGAAATAACCAGCGTAATACCAGGATTCATTAAAGCAGGAACTTGATAGCAAAGCGATTTACCTGCACCTGTTGGCATAACTGCCAAGACATTTTTTCTATTTAAAATTAAATCAATTACTTTCTTTTGACCGGGACGAAAACTAGAATAGCCAAAAGTTTGTTTTAAAATTTGTTCTGGATTCATAAATTTTCCTAACTTATTTGAAACATTTTCTTTATTTTAGCAGAGTCCATTAAGGATTATAATTGAAGTATTATATGTAAGAAAGAAGGAAAAAAATTGATACATCTTTTTCATCGACGTATCACATTCTCGCTCGCTTTAACTATTGGTTTTTTAACTCTGATAATTATCGGAAGCATTTTATTATCACTACCTTTTGCAAATAAAGCGGGACAAACAACTAATTATTCTGATGCACTTTTTACTGCTACTTCAGCGGTTTGTGTTACAGGATTGAGTACAGTTACAACAGCAACACAATGGTCATTCTTTGGTCAATTAATTATCATGATTCTGGTCGAAGTGGGCGGTTTAGGGTTCATGACTTTTGCAGTTATGCTCAGTAATTTTGCTCATCAACGAATGAGCTTAGGCGCAAGAATGCTAACTGGAGAAGCATTAAACCTTAATCGTCCTTCTCAACTTCGAATAGTACAATTGATTATTAAACTTTCCTTGGTCGTTCAACTGATAGGGGCAATATTACTCTTTATCGCTTTAAAGCCGCGATTAGGGATAGGAAAAGGTATTTGGTATAGCATCTTTCATTCGGTAACAGCTTACTGTAATGCAGGATTTGATTTATTCGGACCATCTCTTGAACAGTTTAATAATAATCCCTATTTTCTAACTATTATTATGCTTTTAATCGGTGCTGGTTCATTTGGTTTCTTAGTATGGCGTGACTTGTTAACATATCACATTCATCATAAGCTTACCTTACATACTCGATTGGTATTAACAGTTGGCATAATTATTTTAATATTATCAATAATCGGTTTCTTAATTAGTGAACAAAATCTTAAACAATTTGATGGCAATCTCAACGCTGTTCAGAGATTTTTCAACACATTATTTTTGGCAGTAACGCCAAGAACAGCTGGTTTTGCTTCAATTCCTTATACTAAGCTTAGTGCAGCTAGCATTGTAATTACTATTATCTTAATGTTCATTGGTGGAGCTCCTGGATCTACTGCGGGTGGTGTTAAAACGTCAACAATAGGGATTTTATTCTTACAGAGTTTAGCAACCTTTACTGGAAAAGAAGCATCATTTTCTCATCGTCGCTTCACTCGTAATAATATTAATCGTGCCCTAACCCTATTTTGCTCTGCAATTTTATTAATTATTTTTGCGACACTATTGCTAACTATGACGCAACCACTCTCACCTCATAATGGCATTATCGAAGCAGTTTTTGAAGCAGTTTCTGCATTTGGTACCGTTGGATTAACTCTCGGTCTTACTCCACACCTTAATTTATTTGGAAAAATTATTATTATTGCTTTAATGTTTATCGGACGAGTTGGCATTTATACTTTTATGTATTCTATTTTCAAATCTCATCCTGCTAAACAAAGTTATCGTTACCCAGAGGAGGAAATTATCATTGGCTAATTTACATCAACAACAAAGTTTTGCAGTTTTTGGTTTAGGAAAGTTTGGCATGGCACTGACCATGGCGCTTTTACAAGCTGATCAAGATGTTTTAGTAGTAGATTCAAATGAAGAGGTCGTTAATGATGTCGCTCATTTGGTTACACATGCTGTAATTGCTGACGCCACTGATGAAGAGGAATTACGTGATCTTGATATCGGTTCTTTTGATCACGTTTTCGTTACTATGGGCGAAAACGTGGAAGGTAGTATTATCACTACTATGTTAGCTAAAAAGATTGGTGCACCAGATGTTACTACCCGAGCTAATAATCATAATCACCGTTTAGTTCTAGAAAAGATCGGAGCTGATCACGTCATTGAACCTGAACAAGATATGGCCAGACAATTGATTTTTCATCAGCTTCATCCTAATGTCGTCAACTATTTCAATCTTTCTAAAAACGTATCTTTAGTCGAAGTTAGCGTTGAAAACCCTAGCTTTTTTAACAAATCATTAGGTGACTTGGACTTCCGTAAAAATTACGATGTGAACATCATCGGCATTACTCATAATGGTAAATTGAATCAAGTTCCTCTTGCTACTGACATTATTAATCCGCATGATCGGATCACTTTGATAGGGTCAAATGAAGCCGTGCAGAAGATTAATGAAATTTTACAAGAAGATAAATAAATATAGAGCATTACAAAAAGCCTTGAGAATTTCTCAAGGCCTTTTAATTTGGTCAAAACTTTATTTACTTATAAAAGGTTTCTTCAACGGCATGCGTAATCGCAATTTTATCATGTGCATAAGACAAACCGCCTTGAATATAAAGCATGTATGGATCACGAAGTGGACCATCTGAAGAAAGTTCAATAGTTGAACCTTCGACAAATGAACCTGATGCCATGACAACTTCATCTTCATAACCATCTTGGTGATATGGAATTGGATCAACAAATGAGTTCATTGGTGAGTAGTGTTGAATAGCCGCACAGAATTTAACCATTGGGTCTGGTTTACCAAAGGTTACGGTTTGCACAATGTCGCTTCGTGGATCACTCCACTTTGGTGATACTTGCATCCCCATTTCTTCTAACAATGCAGCTGTAAAGACCATTCCTTTTTGTGCTTCACCAGTTGTATGTGGTGCCATGAAGAATCCTTGGTAGATATCACGTAAATAGCCCCAAGTTGCGCCTTCACCTTTACCAGCACCAGGAACAGTTAAACGCGAACCTGCTCCATCGATTAAGTCTTGACGACCAACTAAGAATGCGCCACCCTTTACTAAACCAGCACCCGCATTTTTGTAAAGTGAACCTGCCATCATATCTGCGCCGTAGAAAGTTGGTTCTTCACATTCAGAAAATTCACCATAGCAGTTATCAATAAAGATGTTAACATCAGGACGAACTTCCTTGATGAACTTAAGCATCTTTTTGATTTTGTCCATAGTAAAAGTTTTACGAGTTGCATAACCCAAAGATCTTTGAATGGCTACTACTTTAATTGACTTGTCTTGCAAATCTTTTTTAGCATTTTCATAGTCAACTTCGCCATTCTTTAATTCAGTTGTCTTGAAATTGATGCCCCATTCCTTCATGTTGCCTGGTTTATTACCAGCAAGACCAATTACTTCTTGGATCGTGTCGTACGGGGTACCTGTCAAATAGTAAAGAGTATCGCCTGGGCGCAACATACTAAAGAGACCGACAGTGATGGCATGAGTACCTGAACCGAATTGTGGTCTAACTAAGGCATCATCAGTCTTGAAATAATCGGCATAAATATCTTCGATCTTGTCACGGCCAATGTCGTCGTAACCATAACCAGTTGAAGGCACGAGATCTTCTTCACCAACATGATGCTTTCTAAACAAATCAAGTACACGTTGTTGATTATATAAAACTTGTTCATCAATCTCATCAATGCGAGGTTGGATCATTTTTTCTACTTTAGTAACTTTATCACTTAATTCTTGTGGTAAATTTTCTTTCCATGAAAAACTCATTTCTTACTCCTTAATTTATCTATCCTTGATAACTTCAGCTTGCACTTTTATGCTGCCATCTTCTTGTGGTTCTAAGTAAACGCCCTGAATTTCTGGTACAAAGCCTGGAAATTTTTCAATCGCATGAGCCAAAACTTCAAAGTATTTTTGATCGATCTCTCCCCACTTTTCACCTGGTGCAACGATAAAGACTCCTGGTGGATATGGCAAGGCACCCTCAGCTGCCGTTCTGCCCACTACATCTTCAAGATCAACTAATTCTGTTTGATCTTTCTTAAAGAGTTGGTCAGCTTCAGCCGGTGTCATTTGGTAATTTTGCATATTAGGCTTAGCAAACAACTCTTGCTGCAGGACAAAAGTTTTATTTTCTTTATAATACTCATGCATTTTCTGGCAGAGCTGCTTCAACGTATAACCATGATAACGCTCAGGATATTCTTGATATAAAAATGGTAAAACATCCTTTACCAAAGCATCTTCATCATAATACTTTTCAAACTTTAAGAAGGCATCCAGCAAAGTATCTAATTCTTCTTGTGAATCACCAGGTGTTAGAAGAAACAGCAAAGAATTCAAATCATTTTTGGCACGAATAATATGATTTTCCATTAAAAATTCTGCAACTACCGCACCAGGAATACCGGTTTCTTCATACTTAGCATTTTTGACATCAATGCCCGGAGTTTTAACTGTAATCTTGAGTGGATCGATCATAGCTTCACCACTGCCCATTTTTCTAAAGCCATGCCAATCGTCATCTTGACTCATGTTCCAGTATTTAGCTTCATTCATTAAATCAGCAGTAGGAATTTCAGCAAAATTGTCAGGTACTAATGGCTTAAATAATTTAGATTGCTTTAATAACTTTTGGCGCCATTCAATGCCCATGCGTAGGGTGTCTGCCCACCACTTTTTGTTTCCTTCACCAGCAGTGACATAGGAATTTACTGTAAGGGATGCATATAACGGATATGCATATGAAGAAGTAACAAACTTCAAATAAGCATGATTGAAATGTTTGTGGTCCACATAACACTTTTGCCCTTTAATATGCGAATCCTTTTTCAAAATTTGTGAAGCTTGAGCCATCCCTGCTTGTTGCTTATGCAAGGATTGAGTTACTAAAATTCCCGGATCATCCGGTCCCAGATTTAAAAGAAGCGGTGACAAGTGTCTCATAATTGGTACAAATTCTTCAAACCCGCCCCAAGCACAGTCAAACAAAATATAATCGCAAAGTTTACCAATTCGATCTACAATCCATTTTGCATCATAGAATACGCCATCATAGGTTTCTGCCTGCACTATTGCTAATCTAAATGGACGCTTAGCCTTGGCTTTTTCTGGATCAACTTTTGCTACTTCAGCTCTAATTTTGTCTTCAGTCAAAAAGTCAGGATCCATCTCACCAATCAGCCCCAAAGCATTACGATCAGTTGAAATGTAAACCGGCTTAGCACCGCTCATGACCAATGCGCTGTTATACAAGGACTTGTGGTTATTACGATCAAATAAAACCAAATCTCCTTCAGATAAAAGTGCGCTGGCACAAATTGAATTAGCACTAGTTGTACCGTTAGTACAGAAGTAAACCTTATCTGCATGATAAGTTTTTGCAGCTAATTTTTCAGCATCAAGTGGTGTACCTGCATGAGTCATAGTATCACCCAGCTGAGGCACAGTATCACTAGTATCAGCAAACATTAAATTCTTACCAAAGAACTTATTGAAAACAACACCTGCTGGATGCTTATCATAATACTGACCATTATGGTGACCTGGGGTAGTAAAACTAATCGGTTTTGCCTGCGCAAAATTAATTAGATCAGTCAAAAAACCTGGCACCATTTTCTGTTCATAATTTTTTGCCAGATCAACAATTTTTTCTCGATCAGCTGTTGAAACTTGCCTATCAACTTCAATTATTGGAATGGAAAAGCCAGATTGATCTCTTAACGCTTGGGCTTGCTTTTGCGCATTAGGATCTTTATTTTGAATTACAATTGCAGCTATTTCTGCACTATTTTTAACTCGATCAATAGGAACTGATTCCCAATTTTTTATTTTGCTTAAATTAACGCCGCTTCCGAACGCTATTTTCAAAAAATCCATGCTTTTCCTTTCCATTTTTATTACAAATTACGAATTCAAGTTGCAAAACTTAAATAATTCTTTATAATCTTTTTACAGTATTATGTAGTTTCTGAATCACTTCACAAATTACGGTACATATTATATAAATATTGGAGGTTTTAAACAAGTGCACTTGCCCTGTTCGCCCCCTGAACATAAAGATATTTAAATGTAATTGAATAAATACTTGGAGGAAAATATTTTTATGTCAGAGGAAATAGAAACCATTAATTTTGAGCCCGGCAAAAAACATTATATGAGCTGGCCGGTCATCGCATTAATCGACTTTGTTACTATCATCAGTTTTGAAAACATCTTCTATCCATTTCAAAACCAAGGATTATCTGTAGTTGTATCTTGGATTTTCCTTTTATTTGCCTACGTTATTCCTTATGCTCTTATGTCCAGTCAAATGGGATTAACGTTTACAGATCAGGCCGGAGGCTTAGCATCATGGGTACGTCATTCATCTAATGACACTCTCGGTTACTGGACTTCTTGGATGTATTGGGTTCAAACTGTACCATACTTAGTTGACGTTTCTAACTCAGTCATCGTGTCATTCTCCTGGATTATTCTAGGAAACAACACGCTAGACAAGCATATGTCTACTTTCTGGTTTGGAATTCTTACTTTCGTAATCATTTTAGTCTTTATCTTGATTGAAAATGCCATTAAGAATTCACTTGAACTGCTCTCATTAATCGGTGGTGGTGCAATGTTCATCATGTCCATGCTCTTTGTTTTACTTGCTGTTTGGGCAGTAATGCATGGTCATCATATTGCCACGCAACCATTTAACTGGGGTGCATTCAAACCATCATTTAGTTTGCGTTACTTCTCTACCACCGGATTATTAATTTTTGCTATGTCCGGTGCTGAACTTGCTGCTCCTTACATTGTGCAAATGCGTGATCCTAAGCACGAATTTCCTAAAGCAATGTGGATGTTGGCATTAATGACTGGTTTCTTAACTATCTTTGGTACCCTAGCTTTAGCAATGTTCTTTAACGCACACCACATCCCACATGACTTCAAGATGAATGGTCCTTACTACGCTTTCCAACTTTTAGGTGAAAGTTTAGGTTGGGGTAAAATCTTGATGTACATCTTTGCAGTTGTCCAAGCTCTCTTCATGATGGCTCAATTAGCTGTTTTGCTTGATGCTTCAAGCCGTGTATTTGCTGGTGACGTTGCTGATAGATACATGCCTAAGTGGTTAACCGGTAAAAAGGATAAGACCGGTCGTCCAGTTCACTCATATACTTTAACTTGTGGCTTAGCATTATTCTTACTCTTACTTACTGGTACTTTGCCAAACATTAACTCAATTTATAATTGGCTCTTAAATATTAATGGTATTATTTCACCATATAAGACTTGTTGGGTATTCTTTGCTTTCGTAATGTTAAGAATGCACCAAGAAAAGTTCCATTCAGATTATGTCTTTATCAAAAACAAGACTGGTGCTCTAATTATGGGCTGGTGGTGCTTGATCTTCACTTTCATCTGTGCAACTTTAGGATTCATTCCTCAAGAAGCTGAGGCAACATTTGGTAGTGCTGCATTTAACCACCAATTACTTATGAATATCATTACGGTAATTGTTCTCTTCGGTTTAGGATTCTTGCTTCCATGGTTACGTAAGCGCGAAGAAAAACGTGAAATGAATATATAATAAAAAAGGAGATGGCGCTAAGCCATCTCCTCTTTGTTTTGGTTGATAAAATCGAATTGCTTTTGAAAAACTTTTTTCTCACGTAAATCATACACTGATCCAATCACAGGTGTTAATGCAAAAGCTCTTAATGTATCAAAGTCTTCTGTCTTATTTGCATAGATATGATGCATTTCCGGCTTAATTTCAAAAATTTTATTCAAATAAGACGGACTAATTTCATCAACATATCCTTGCAAAGTAAAACCTACGCTAGTTAAAGTTTCTCGACCACGTAATGCTGTGATAGATACGCGATTATGTCTTTTTAGATTACGGTAAAAACTTTTTTGATTCGTAGTAGCGAAAATTAAGCGACCATTTTCATTAAAATCGATGTCTATAACATTGGTATGTGGTTCTCCGTTTTCATCTACTGTACCAAAAATTGCTGAATGAAAGCAATCTACAATTAAATCCAAAAATTCATCATTACCAATATCATCAGTTAATTCAGGAACGTGTTGTCTCATTGTTTTTTCCATTTCTATATCACTCTATTACATCTTTAATAAAGATTTTATTTCTTAAGTGACATAGTGTCAATGAATATACTACATATTTAGAATAACTTAATTATTGAATCTATTTACACAGTTGTCCTATCCAAAAGCCTATGAAAACTAAAATTACTCCCCCCAGATATGAGGTCACTGCATAAAGAATCAAGCCATGGTAATTTCTACTTTTATATAATTCAACTAATTCAGTATTCATTGTCGAAAAAGTTGTATAACCGCCTAATACACCGGTTCCAACTAAGGAATAGAAAAAGACATTGGTTCCAAGACCAAATATAATGCCTAAAATAAGTGCCCCCGTTAAGTTAATAAACAATGTGGGAGTTGGCAAATTAGAAAACTGTTTACCTATCCATTCCCAATGTTTTTTACCATAATTAGTTATTGCATATCTAATCATCGCACCAATTGACGCACCAAGTCCTGCTAATAGAATCTCCACTTTAATCTTCCTTTCTAAGCAACATTCCCACGTTTTTGCCGATTCTCATACCTAAAAAGGCAAAAATAAAGCCAAAAATAATTGAACTCAAAAAATAAATTAAAGCAGTCAATGGTAAACCGGCTTGAATATTTTTTAAAATATCTAAATTAAAAGTAGAAAACGTTGTAAAAGCCCCCACAAAGCCCGTACCAATTCCTACAGTTAACCATTGACGGAAATCTTTAAATTCCATAAAAAAGTAAGTGAAAAAGGCTAATAAAAAACAACCTATGATATTTCCCCAGAAGGTACCATAAAAACTCCATTGAGCATTTAAGCTATAGCGCGCCATGCCACCAAAAAAGGCAAAACAGGCTATACTAATATAATTGCTAATTTTCATTAAAAACATTCCCCCAAACAAAAAGCGTCCACTCTATCCCTCTGGATAAAGTAGACGTCATTAGATTACTCGGTTAATGGTGAACGTCATCACCTATTTAGTTAACAAATATGATGATACAACTTAATTTCAGGTTTCGCAAGTTACTATTTTGGCTCTCTGTCAAATCGTGTTGATAGAAGTCAACTATAATTTAATAATTGGATTAAGCATCAAGCTGCTATGTACCAGCTTGATGCTTTTTCTTTGATAATGGCACCTTTTTCTTCTAACTGAATTCTAGTTATCAAATGAGTAAAATTAGCGTAGCCATAAGCAGTACGCTCAATTTGTTTAATCTTGCGGTTTGTACCTTCAAGACAGCCGTTAGATTCATCAAACTTAGCAGCGTTGAGAATATCATGAAGATTTCGTTTGAAAGTATTCAACGTGGTATGCATCATGTTGCCAACGTGATCTTTGCTTTTGATTAAATCTTTGAGCTTATCGGTATCTCTGTCTCTTAAAGCTTTACTGATATCTTGCATAAGATTGTAGGTGTTCTCAAGCTCGGGACTTAGTCTGAGTCCATCAGCTACAACTTGTTCCTGAGTCAGAGTATCCTTTAGCCTTGGTTGATGGTACGGCTTTACTTTTTCAAGATCCTCAAATGGTTTGAGATACAGTTTCCAATAATATTTAAGCAGGTTATATTCTTTGGTGCCTTTCTTGTGCTTCTTCATTTCTTGAATACGGCAAGAATTAAAAGAACGATTGAGCATTTGAACGATATGGAAACGGTCAAGAATTACTTGAGCATTAGGAAAAAGCTCCTTAGCCATGATGTCATAGTAGTAATTAAGATCCATAGTTACAGTTTTGACCTTGTTTCTTACCGTAAGAGGAAAACGTTTGAAGTAGTTGATGATATCTTTCTTAAGTCTGGTAGGCAGCACTTTAACTATTTTATGAGTATGACCATCAATAGCGATAAAGTGCAGCTGTCTGCCAACGCCTCTGAATTCATCAAAGGCTAAGTATTCTGGCAGCCAATCGGTATCTTCAACGGTAGAGTAACCGTATCGCTCCAATACGCGCTGTACAGTGTTGGTTGAGGTCGAAGTTTGTCTGGCAATGCTTTTCATGGACCAATCTTCAGTTAGAGAACCAATAATTTTACGTTTAGTGGCGTTAGAGATACAGCAGTATTTTTCTACTAATTCCGTTTCAGCCATTGAATTCATATGACAATCGCGACAAATAACTCGCTGCTTGGCTACTCTGATAAAGACAGGCAAGCTAGCATCTAAAGCAGGATAGCGCACATTAGAATATAAATGACCATTGTGGACGATATTAGTTGAGCCACAATTAAGACATTGATCTAGATGAGCTACTGCATGGTAAAACTTTGCATCGCGATTACGATACTTTCCAATTGAAATATCCAAGAATTCTAACAGTGGGTCTTTAATATTCAGAGAAAATTTAATACAATCATTGTATGAGGACATAAGCAAAACACCTTAATTTCTAAAGAGTGGTATCAAAGGATTTTATGTAGTGAGGCTTATGCCTCTTTTTTCTACCAAAAAATCCCATTGATAGAATATCATAGAAATCTATCAACAGGATTTATCATAGAGCCACTATTTTTTGATTTGCTAGGTTGAACGAAGTGAAACCTAGCTTTTTATTTTTTAAAGTAGAATTTAGTAACAATCTACTTAAGGATGATATGATATAATAAAATAAAAAATTCAAGAAAGGATTTTTGCAATGTTTCCCTATGAAGATAAATTTCAAACATATTGCAAACAAAAAAAGCAATTAGCGCCTTCTACAATTGCACTTGCTGCTAAATCAATCACTACTTTTTGGAATTATTACGCCACTAATATCGGCCCCAGTGCTTCTATCAATGAAGTTACCACGAGCGACATTCGCAACTTTTTAGATTCTCTTGAACAAAAGATGCACTTCAAGAGCAATACAGTTAACAAGTATCTCAGTCACTTAAAAATGTATTTTGTCTTTTTGGCCGAATATGGCTTTATAAATTCCTACCCACTTTTCACATTACGTGGAAATAAATTTGATCGTAAACAAAAGTACGTTATCAACTGGATGGATCATTTGTCAGAATTGACTAAAATGACTAAATTACATCCAGAAACTATTAATATGATGACAGCTATTTCACTCGGCTACAAGCCAGCTGAAATATTAACTATGCGCATTAACACTCTGCTTGATCAAGTTTCTGATTCACAATTAAAGAAATATCTACAAGCCCATACTGACTTTTCACAAGATGCTAACCCATATATTTTTGCAACCAAAAGTGGCGATCACTATGCTTCAGATTTTAATATCAATCAAAAAATCGCACCAGATCGTGATCTAATTGGTATGCAACTAACTAGTCATAAATTACGCATGAGCTTTGTTTACTCAATTCTATCTAATCCTAAGCTCTCAGACGAAGAAATCCTCAAAACATTGCGCATTCCTCTTAAATCTCTGAACTACTACCGCAAAAATATGATGCTCTATGTTGAAACTACGGAATTTAAGTTAACTCAACCTTAGTCACTTCTCCACTTGAAAAGCTATGAGCTTCATTATTTGTTAAAATAACCAACTTTCCTGCATCATCAATAGTCTTAACTAGTCCTGTCACTTCTTTTTTACCCAGCTTAAGATTTACTCTTTTACCTATTAGCCAAGATAGTTTGCGATATTGCTCCATAAACTGATTTTGACCATAATTTTTACTTGCTAAATCAACTGCTTGTAAAAGTTCATTGGTCATTTTTTTATGCTCAAAAAGAGTATCCGAAATGTACCCTGCTTTGAATCTTATCTGCTCTGGAAAATCGTGCGTTGCGATATTGATGCCGACACCAATTATTAAGCCACTATTCTCATATTCCGTTAAAATACCTGCTACCTTTTTATTTTTTAAATAAATATCATTAACCCATTTCAAACGGAAGTCTTTTTGAGGATAAAATTTTCTGAGCACATCAACTACATTGGTGGCTATACATGGCGTTAATAAATTGATTTTTTCCCGTACAATTTCAAAATTAGGAAAAGCCATACTAAAATAAATTCCTGTTTGAGCGGGCGAATAGAAAAAGCGACCTCGTTTGCCATAACCATTAGTTTGGCTTTGGGCAACAAAAGCCGCTTTTTTCTTGTTTTTATTTTTCAAATAATCTTTAGCCAAATCTTGTGTAGATTCAACCTGATCATATTGATAAACTTGCATTTTATCTTAAGTGAACACCCTTATCAACAAAAATCACGTCACCAGTTAAACCAGTTGCTAGATCACTCATTAGGAAAGCACAAGTATTTCCAACTTCTTCTTTAGTGACATTCACACCATCAACGGTTTCGCTTTGAGAGATTTTCAATAAATCAGCATGTCCTTTAATACCAGAAACTGCTAAAGTCTTCATTGCCCCTGCTGAAATAGCATTTACGCGAACACCTGCTTTACCTAAATCACGTGCCAAATAGCGGACACTAGATTCAAGAGCTGCCTTAGCAATGCCCATAGTATTGTAATTAGGCAAGGCACGATCGCTACCCATATAAGTTAATGTGACAATGCTGGCAGGATTATTTAAAATAGCAGCTCCTTCTTTGGCAACAGCGAGTAATGAATATGCGGAAACATCTAGAGCTTGACTAAAACCTGCGCGAGTTGAATTAAGAATCGAGCCGCCAAGTTCTTCTTTTTTAGCAAAAGCAATGGCATGAACAATTCCATCGATTTTACCAAAACGACTCTCAATAAGATCAAAAGCGTTGGCAATACTTTCATCATTGGCAACATCACATTCAATTAAACGATTTTCATCCGTTACTAACTTGGAAATAAATTTCTTTAAGCGTTCGTTTTGATATGTATAAATCACTTCTGCGCCTTGCTGCTCCATTGCTTGTGCACATCCCCAAGCAATAGAACGATTATTAGCAACGCCCATTACCAAAATTTTCTTTCCTGTTAAGATACCACTCATTTTTTCACCTAAAACTTCCTAAAACGTTCATAGCGTCTTACTAATAGCTCTTCAGCAGATAAATTTTGCAGCTTATCTAATTCAGTTTGTAAAACTTGCTCAATATTTTGACATACTTGCAGATGGTCTGCTGGCTCGTCAATAATACCTTCAATTACCTTTTGCTGTAACAGATCCTTTGGTGTTAACCGCATCACTTCCGCAGCTTCTGCTGCTTTTTTAGCATCTTTCCATAAAATAGAAGCAAAACCTTCAGGAGACAAAACAGAATAAATACTATCTTCTAGCATCCATACTCCGTCACCACAGGCAAGAGCTAAAGCACCGCCTGATCCACCTTCACCATATATTATGGTAATAATTGGCGTTTTAGCTTGGCCAATACGCAAAAGATTTTGCGCAATTGCTTCACCTTGGCCATTTTCTTCTGCACTTTTACCTGGATAAGCACCCGCAGTATCTACAAATAAAAATACTGGTCGATGAAACTTGGCTGCATTTTCTACTAAGCGACAAGCTTTGCGATATCCACTAGGCTCTGGTTGGCCAAAGTGCTTTTCTATTCGTTCATTTAGACTATGGCCGCGACTAGTAGTAATGACAGTTACCGGTTGACCATGAAACGTTGCTAATCCGCCAACAATTGCTGGATCATCACCACTTAAGTCATCACCATGCAATTCAAAGAAATCTGGAAAAAGGACTTTTCTTAATTCATGACCTGAGATATGTTTTTCATCCCTAGCTGCCTGAACAACTTCCATTGCTTTCTTAGTCATTTGCTTCACCACCAAACTTCAAAAGCCACTCGATTGTGCTTCTTTCATCTTGTCTTTTGACTATATGATCAATAAAGCCGTGTTTAAGCACATTCTCCGCATCCTGCAAATCAGGAGCAATCTCTTGGTGGATTGTTTGCTCAATTACACGTTGACCGGCAAAGCCAACCATTGCATGTGGTTCAGCTAGAGTTATGTCTGCTTCTGTCGCAAAACTAGCAGTTACTCCTCCAGTAGTTGGATCAGTTAAAACGGCAATATACAAAAGACCAGCTTGACTGTGCTTAGCAACGGCATTGGATACTTTAGCCATTTGCATTAATGATAAGATACCTTCTTGCATGCGGGCACCACCAGATGCAGTAAATAAAACAACAGGCAATCCTTTTTTTGTAGCTTTTTCAAATAAACGGGTAATTTTTTCACCAGTCATTTGACCTAATGAACCCATAATAAAAGTGGGATCCATGATGCCTAGTGCAAAGCTTTGACCGTCAATCTTAGCCTGTCCTGTCAAAACAGCTTCATTAAGGCCACTATTTTTCTTTGCTTTAGCTATCTTTTGATCATAATTGGGAAATTTGAGTGGATCTGAAGGCGAAATCTCGCTGTCCCATTCCTCAAAATCATCGACTAACCATTCAATTCGCTTTTTAGCGGGAATTCTAAAACCATAATCACAATTAGGGCAGGTCAAATATGAATCTAACTGATTAGCAAAAATTTCAGTATGACACTTCGGACATTTCTTAAGTATGCCATCAGGAACGCGATCATCGGCAACTTTATTCGCCTTCACATGCTTTTCAGTTAACGTATTTTTATGCGGAAACAGCTTGACCATGTGCACGCTCCTTCCATTTAGGTAAAAATTCCTTCTCTAAATAAGTATTAGTAAATTTGCTGCTCTTAAATCCGGGATCCTTTAAAATTGCTAAATGAAATTCTTGGTTTGTAGTAATTTCGCGAATAACCATTTCTTTTAACAACCGTTCCATTTTAGCAATTGCTTCTGTACGAGTTTGACCGAAAGCTACTACCTTGGCAATCATCGAATCATAGAATGGTGAAATCATGCCGCCTTGATAAAGTGCAGTATCGATTCGCATCCCTGGATTGCCAATTGGTAAATAAAGATAATCAATATTCCCTACTGAAGGCATAAAATTATTGGCCGGATCTTCCGCATTAATGCGGCATTCGATTGCATGTCCCTTTACCCTTAAATCAGCTTGAGTAAAAGGCAAATCTTGACCTGCAGCAACCATAATCTGAGCTTTTACTAGATCAACACCCGTAACCATTTCAGTAACAGTGTGTTCAACCTGAATACGAGTATTCATTTCCATAAAATAAAAATGATGGTCTTGATCCATTAAAAACTCAATGGTACCAGTATTTACATAATCTGCTGCTTCTGCTGCTTTGACTGCAATTTCACCCAAATGCTTTCGTTCAGCAGGAGTAATTAACTCACAAGGACTCTCTTCAAGCACCTTTTGCTTATTTCTCTGCAATGAACAGTCTCGCTCTGGGAAGTACACAGTATGACCAAAACTATCCCTAAAAATTTGGACCTCAATATGCTTTACATTTTGCATAACTTTTTCCAAATACATGCGATCATCACCAAAATCATTTTTAGCTTCGCTTTGAGCAGAGGCTAATGCGGCAGCCATTTCTTCGGGTTTTGTAACCTGGCGAATGCCTTTACCGCCACCGCCAGCTGCTGCCTTTAACAAAACTGGATAGCCTATTTTTTCCGCAATTTGCTTAGCTTCATCAGCTGAAGTAATAAAACCAGTACTACCTGGAGTAACTGGTACACGGTGAGCAACCATAGTTTGACGTGCATGTTCCTTATTTCCCATGCGATCAATTGTTTCAGCTTTTGGTCCGATAAAAATCAAACCGCAATCAGTGCACATCTGGGCAAACTCAGCACTTTCTGACAAAAAACCATAACCTGGATGAATTGCTTCCGCACCTGTCCCTACAGCTGCTGCTAAAATATTTTTAATATTCAAATATGAATCAGTAGGCTGCGGTCTTCCTACACAGACTGCTTCATCAGCAAGCTGTACATGCAAACTATCACGATCAGCAGTTGAGTAAATTGCGACAGTCTTAATATTCATCTCTTTTAGCGAACGAATAATGCGAACTGCAATTTCGCCTCGATTTGCTACTAAAACTTTTTTAAACATCAATTTCACCTAGCCAATCATAAATGTTAATTCTGCTTCTGCAATCTTGTGTCCATCTATAGTAGCAATGCCTTTACCTACACCAATATTTTTGCGAATCTTGGTTAATTCAGTTTTTAACACTACTTGATCACCTGGACGAGCCTCTCTCATAAAATCAGCTTTTTGAATACCACCAAAATATGCAGTCTTGCCCTGAAAATCTGAAGTACTCAAAAGAGCTACCGCTCCAGTTTGAGCCATTGCTTCAACAATTAGCGGCGAGGGGAAAGCTGGATCACTTTTTGAAGAAGCTTGCACAAACTTTTCACTAAAACTCACATTATGAATCGCTGTAGCACTTTTTCCTTCTTCAAGATCAATTACACGATCTATCAAAAGCATCGGGTATCTGTGCGGAATAATTTTTTCTATAGCAGCAATGTCTAATTCTTTAGCCATTTTAATCTTCCTTTACTGAAATCAAGGGTTGATCGACTTCAACTAAATCTTCGTTCTCAACATTAATTGCTGTTACCGTTCCAGTTAAAGTACTCTTAATTTCTGTCATCATCTTCATGGCTTCAATGATGCAAACAGTTTGACCTTTTTCTACGTGATCACCCACCTTTACAAAGGCTGGTTGACCTGGTTTTGCTTGCAGATAAACAATACCCACAATTGGAGCCTTAACTGCCGCATCCTTAGCATCAGAAGTACTTTCCACTTCAGTATCTTCAGATTTAGCTAATGTTTTAGAAGCTGGTTCTTTATTTTCAACTACTGGAGCAGGTTTACTTTGCATCTTATTAATCTTGTTTTTACTCAAGTAAAGATGAAAATCACCCTCGTCAATTTTCAATTCTCTAATATCAGAATCTTCAAACTGATCCATTAAACTTGAAATTGCTTGCAAATCCATTAATTTTCACTCCATTTTCTAAATGCTAATACAGCATTATGTCCTCCAAAGCCAAAGGAATTAGAAATCGCATATTCAGTAGAAAAGCTTTGATTATCTTGATTAATTAAATTAATTGAACACTCAGGATCTTGATTAAAACATCCCACATTCATTGGAAACTTATCTTTCATCAAACCTGCTACAGTAATTACGGCTTCAATTGCGCCAGCTGCACCTAACAAGTGTCCTGTCATGCCCTTAGTTGAAGAAACGCGCACGCTGCTATCTGATCCAAATACCTGATTAATAGCCTTGCTTTCTCCGCTATCATTAGCATGAGTTGCTGTACCATGTGCATTAATATAACCTATCTCATCCGGCGTAATCCCAGCTTCATCAATTGCCATTTGCATTGCACGAGCTGCGCCTTTACCATCTGGATCAGGTGATGTAATATGGTAGGCATCACTTGTTGTACCGTAGCCAACAATTTCTCCTAAAATCTTGGCACCACGCTTTTGTGCATGTTCCAAGCTTTCTAAAACCATTGCTCCACTGCCTTCGCCTAAGACAAAACCATTTCGATCTTGATCAAAAGGCAAAGAAGCACGGTCAGGATCTGTATTTTGTGATAAAGCAGTCAAAGCAGCAAAACCGGAGATTGCTGTTTCATTGACAGTCGCCTCACTACCACCAGTAATCATTGCTTGAGCTCGGCCTTCACGAATTTGGCGATAAGCTTCACCGATCGAATTAGTACCCGAAGCACAAGCAGTCACAATTGAGGTAGAAATATTTTGTGCATTAAAACGAATTGAAATATTTCCGGCTGCCATATTAGCAATAGCCATAGGGATAAAAAATGGAGAAACTCGACGTGGACCTTTATCATGCATGCGAATAACTTGTTGTTCAATTGTAGTTAATCCACCGATACCTGAACCAAAAATCACACCTAAATCTTCAGGCTTAGTATTTTCTTCATTGATTCCGGCCATCTTCACTGCTTCTGATGCAGTTTGTACTGCATATTGAGAATACAGATCCATTCGGCGAGCCTCTTTTTTACCAACGTATTCTTTAGGATCAAAGTCATCTATTTCGCCGGCAACCGTAATCCCAGTTTCACTCGCATCAAATTTACTAATCTTTTTAATGCCGATTTTACCTGCCAAACTATTGTTGACAAAGTTTTCATAGCCATTTCCATTAGGAGCGATGGCTCCCATTCCTGTAATTACGACTCTTTGCATTGAGATTTCTCCTACATTGTCATTCCACCATCAACCACGATAGTTTGACCCGTAATATAGTCATTTTGTGCCAAAAAAATAGCAGTCTCTGCCACTTCGTTAGCCTCACCTAGACGAGTTAATGGTATCTGCTCTAAAATATTCTTTTTTACTCTGTCTGATAATTCAGCAGTCATATCAGTATTAATCATTCCTGGTGCAATGGCATTCACACGAATATTACGCATAGCTGCTTCACGTGCTGCTGCTTTGGTAAAACCGACTAGACCTGCCTTGGCTGCAGCATAATTAGCTTGTCCTGCATTGCCATGTAAGCCGACTATACTGGACATGTTGATAACCACGCCGCTACGCTCTTTATTCATCTTTTTAATAATTGCCTTAGTTAAAAAGAAAGGAACTCGCAGATCAAGATTAATAACTTGATCGAAATCTGCTTCACGCATCCCGATCAACATTTTATCGCGATTAATACCAGCGTTATTGATTAACACGTCAATTTTCCCATATAGATCCCATGCTTTTTTAGCAAACTCTTTTAAATCTGTTTGTGCTAAATCAGCAGATAAATACTGATATTCCGCGTTTTCACTATCTAGAATAGCCTTAAATTCGTCGCTCAGTTGTTCATGTCGTCCATTAATAATGACCTTTGCACCCGCCTTAGCGAACGCTAAAGCCATCGCTTGACCAATGCCACGGGTTGAACCAGTAATCAAAACTACTTTATTTTTTAATTCCATGTTCTTCCTCAATAAATTTTTGATAATCTGTCAAATTACCAATATGATAGTGTTCAAGTTTGCGGTCAACTTGTCGTGCAAAGCTGGATAAAGTTTTTCCTGGACCGATTTCAAGAGTAGCGTCAATTCCTACTTGATCTATCAAATATTGCACACAAGAACCAAAATGAGTTGGCACAGCTAATTGTCTTTCCATAATTTCAGCCCAGTCATCAGTAAATGGTTTAACCGTAGTATTAGAAATTACTGGGATTTCAACTTGAGCAAAAGAAACGTTAGCAAGTCGTTGATGCATTTTTTTGCTTGCCTCGTTAAATAAAGGCGTATGAAAAGCACCATTTACTTTTAATTCGACAGCTCGCTTTGCTGCTTCCTGATCATTAATTTCTTGCACAGCCTTTTTAACTGCTGACTCTTCCCCACCAATTACAATTTGCTTAGGTGAATTAAAATTAGAAAAATATACTTGTTGGTCAGTATTTTGCAATGCCGTCAAAATTGCATTTACTTTATCAACATCTGGCTTGATTAACGCAGCCATGCTACTAGAAACTTGATCAGCATCTTCTTGCATATATTTTGCACGATCACTAACTAAACTAATTCCCTCTTTTAAAGAAATCGCTTTGCTGGCAATCATTGCCCCATATTCGCCTAAAGATAAGCCCACCATTCCAGCAGCATTAAAATCTGGCAAATCACGTTGTAACATCCGATAAATTCCGGCTTCAAAGGCAACTAAAGCTGGCTGAACATGAACTGTCTTTTTCAATTCATCATGCTCGCTCTTAAAATCAGCAACAATATCTTGACCGCTAGCTTCACTAGCAATTTCTACTGTTTCTTTAAAAAGCGGATCAGCTAAGAAATCAATTCCCATACCTGCCCTTTGAGCACCTTGACCGCTAAATAGTAAACCGAACTTCATTATTTTTGCTTGTCCATTTGATCCTTAACAAAATCAACTAATTGACTAATAGTTTGAATACTATCATCAGCGTCAAGTTCAATGTCATATTTATCTTCAAGTTCATTCAAGATTTCAAATAAATCTAAACTATCGGCATCTAAATCTTCTTTAATATTAGTGTCCATAGTGATCTTTTCAGGTTCAACATCTAATTCGTCTTGTGCAATTTCTTGAACATCTTTTAAAATTTCTTCTTTAGTCATTATTTTTACCTCTTATTTTCTAAAATTTAAATATTAGTGTGGCTACGGTTAATCCTCCGCCAAAACCACTCATGGCGACTAAATCGCCTTTCTTAATTACTTTATTAGCTACACATTCTGCTAAGAGAATTGCCTCACTGGCTGCAGCAGTATTGCCGTATTCAGCAATATTCATTGGGAACTTGCTTAGTGGTTGATCCAATTTTTTAGCGACTTGCTTAATTATTCGTTCATTAGCCTGATGCAATAAAAAATGATCTATTTCATCCAAATTAACATTAGCTTGTTGAGCGGCCAGTAAAATAGATTTAGGAACTTGATGCGTTGCGAAACGATATACTTCTCGACCGTCCATCTCAAAAGCAGACATTTTTCGATCATTTTCAAGCAAATCCTTTTTCGGCTTAGTATGACCAGCAGTTAACTTATTACCCATATTTCCAAAAGTTTTTAAATCCTGGCCTAATAAATGCTGCTCATTGCTTACACTTAGTAATGCAGCTCCAGCACCATCGCCAAACAAAACGGCTGTCGAACGATCATGCCAATCAATCAACTTAGATAAAACTTCCGCACCGATTACAATCGCTTTGTGCCAGTGATTGCTAAGCAAAATACTACGAGCTACAGAAATAGCATAAGAAAAGCCTGAACAAGCTGCAGACAAATCAAAGGCAACGGCATTCTTTGCTCCCAACATTGCTTGGACCATCGCCGCGGTACTCGGAGTCATATTATCAGGTGACATTGTCGCCACAATAATTAAGTCAATTTCGTCCGGAGAAAAGTTACTTTTTTCTTGTAACTTCTCTACCGCACGAAATGCTAACGAAGAAGTATTTTTCTCTGTACTTATATGTCTTCGTCTGATTCCAGTCCGCTTACTAATCCATTCATCAGAAGTATCCATGAATGAAGCCAATTGATCATTTGTAACAACTCGTTCAGGCACTGCAAAACTAGTAGCTATAAACTCAACATCTTTCACGTTTTTCAATCCCATCTAGTGTGAATTGACGAATTTCTCCAAATTTTTAAAAGCGTGATAGATCGTTTGTAATTCATCATCATTTAAATTCTGCAAAAAGCTTTTAACCATCATGTTGTGATAAGCATGATAAGCACGGCATAATACTCGTCCTTTTTTGGTTAAAGCTAATCGAACTACTCTGCGATCTTTTTCATCACGAATTCTTTCTGCATATCCCTTACGGACAAGCCGATCGACTGTCGAAGTAACTGTAGCACGTGACAAGTGCAACTTATCGGCCACTTGCGAAACGGTTAGATGATCATACATCGTAATCGCATCGATTGCATGTAACTCTTTAACAGTTAAATCTTTGAACTGACTCTTTTTAAGTTCTTCTTCTTCAATGCGATTAATACCGTAATAAGTGTTGTAAAGCGCATCATTTATCTCTTGATATAAGTGTTTCATAATCTAGTTCCTTTATCGTTTATATTCAACTTAAATTATAAAACAAAATCATTTAAATTATTTAAGAGAAAGAAAGTTCTGCACTACAAACAAGCTTATCTTGGATATATGCTTCAGTTTTAAAAATAAATTCGTCTTTAAGCTTACGTTTAACTTTAATTGTTAACTGATCTCCTGGCTTAACCATTTCTCTAAAACGAGCTTTTTTAATTTGACTCAGTTTCAAAGCAGATCGATCATTATCAAGCAATACTTCACATCCCTGCGCTAACGCTTCAACGATCAATACTCCTGGCATCACCGGATTACCCGGAAAGTGCCCTTGAAAAAATTCTTCATTCATCGTTACATTCGTCAATGCAGTTAATTCATTCGAATTTTTTTCAAGAACACAATCTACTAAACTAAGCGGCTCACTACGTCCAGTTAGCCGTTCTATTTCTACGGCATTCAAGATCATTTAGTTCACCTCTTTATTTTGCTTATCAAATAGTTTGATATTCAAATTATTTGATAAACAAATCATATTACTTTCATTTAAAATGTCAATAGTTCAATTTCGTATAGAAAATCTTGAAATTGCTTTATTTAAACAATGAAAGCCATTAAATTTATTTTTATTTTTTCTCAAAAAACAAAAAAGCCTTCCAATCGGAAAGCTTTTAAAGTCAAATATTCAAATTATTTTTATTCTTCAGGATCTGCATCTGAGTGGAACGTCATACTAAAACCGGCTTGAAATTCTTTATTAGGTTCCAAATGATTCATGCCATATTTATGTTCTAATTGACCATCTGCATCATCTCTGTCAGCAATTCCCCACCATGGCTCAATACATACATAATCCGCTGTCTTAGGATATTGTGACCAAATACCAACAAATGGTGCATTTCTGGTCCAAACATTAATATGGAATTTACTCTTGTCAGTTCTAAGTGATACTTTATTATCGTGTCCATGTAATTCATAAATTAAAGCATCATTCTTAAATAATTCATCACTCAAGGAAATAAAACTATCAGTTGAAGCTAATGAGCGGTTATTCCAATCAAGGAATGCGTTCTTTAAAGGAATTTTCACACGAGCTACAGATGGATGCATATCGAAGAAGTAATCTTCCTTCTTTTCATCATCTTTTATTGGCAAGTCAAATCCTGGATGTCCGCCAACACCAAAGATCATAGTGTCATCAGATTTATTTAAAACGCTAAAGTTTTCTTCAAGTAAATTATTCATCAAATTATAATTTACTCTAAATTCAAATTTGAAAGGATAAACCTTATGGGTTTCTTCGTTATCTTTTAACAAGAATGTGATACTTTCTTGAGTATGATTTTCAACCTCAAACTTAGAATCTCTTGCAAAACCATGTTGTCCTAAATGGTAAGTCTTACCCTTATAAGTATATTCGTCATTCTTCAGTCTACCTACAATTGGGAAAAGAACCGGTGCATGTCTTCCCCAAACTTTAGGATCAGCTTGCCACATAAATTCTTCACCAGTATGAACACTTTTAACACTTTGAATCTCAGCACCTTGATCTGAGATTACAACTTTAATCATATTATTTTCAATAGTATAATCCATAACTTAATTTGTCCTTACTTAGCTTATTTAATAATATCAAAAATATAATGTAATCGCTTTGATTACTTATATTTTAACATTAATCATTAAACAAAACAGATGCTTTTAACAAAAAACAGCTGGATAATCAGCTGTTACTTAATTTATAAATTATAAAATGAACTTAGTTAAGTCCTTGTTCATGATAATGTCATGTAATTTTTCTTCAACGTATGCTTCAGTAATGGTAATTTCGCCCATTTCCATATCAGGACCTTCATAGAGAACATCTTCAAGTAATTTTTCAAGAATAGTAGAAAGACGTCTGGCACCAATATTGTCTGTCCCCTGGTTAACATCAAAGGCAATTTGAGCAATCTTATCAACTGCTTCTTGAGTAAAGATTAACTTAATACCATCAGCCTTCATTAAAGCAATATATTGCTTAAGCAATGAATTTTGTGGATCCTTTAAAATCTTGACAAAGTCTTCCTTAGTCAATGCATTAAGTTCTACTCTAATTGGAAAACGACCTTGCAATTCCGGAATCAAATCACTTGGCTTGCTTTCTGCAAAGGCACCAGCAGCAATAAATAAAATATGATCAGTTGAAACAGGACCATACTTAGTATTTACGGTTGAACCTTCAACGATTGGCAAAATATCTCTTTGTACACCTTCACGAGAAACTTCACCAGAATTACGCTTGTTACCAGCAATAATTTTGTCAATTTCATCGATAAAGATAATACCATTATTTTGGCTTCTCTCAATAGCGCGTTGATAAATAGTATCATAATCTACCATCTTACGTGATTCTTCTTGAATCAAGACTTCACGTGCGTCACGAACAGATAAAGTACGCTTAACCTTCTTCTTTGGCATAATGTCATTAAGCATGGAACCCATGTCCATTCCCATTTGTCCCATCATGTCACTCATTGGATTAGCTTTAGGAGCTTGTTCAACTTCAATGGTTACTTCACGATCTTCAAGCAAACCTTTATTTAGCTTTTCAGCAACATCCATCCGCTGATTTCTAACTTCATCAGTTACTTCTTCTTGATCGCCATTTTGATTATTTGGATTTGCACCGCCCATTAGCATAGACATCATGTCTTGCATTTGTTGCATTTGGTTTCCACGCTTTTCACGCTTAACACCAGGAGCAAGCAAACGAACCAATTGCTTGTTAGCTTCTTTAGTAGCTTGAGGCTTTACACGCGCAAATTGATCCTTTTCTTCCATACGTACGGCTTCGCCTACTAAATCACGGACCATTGATTCAACATCACGACCAACGTAACCTACTTCAGTAAATTTAGTAGCTTCTACCTTAACAAATGGTGCTTCTACAATTGAAGCTAAACGACGAGCAATTTCAGTTTTACCAACACCTGTAGGACCTGCCATTAGCAAGTTTTTAGGTGTAATTTCATGTTGCATTTGCTTAGACAATTGCATTCTACGATAACGGTTATAAAGAGCAATTGCAACTGACTTTTTAGCTTCATCTTGACCGATAATATATTCGTTTAAGATCTTAACTATTTCTTTTGGTGTTTTAATAGCCATACTTTACTCCTTAAATTTCATCGGTAACAATATGATCATCAGTAAAGACATCGATTCCTGAGGCAATTTTTACAGCTTCATGAGCGATTTCATCAGCTTGCATATCATTTGCATGACGTGTCATTGCAATAGCTGCTGCTTGTGCAAAGTTACCTCCTGAACCAATTGCCACAACGTTTTCATCTGGTTCAAGAACTTCACCATTACCTGAAATTAGTAACAAATCTTTATCATTAAATGCGATTAACATTGCGTTTAATTTTTGCAAAGTTGGATCCTTACGCCATGCTTGAGCCATTTCTACGGCTGCACGACGAAGATCACCACTATATGCTTCAAGCTTGCCTTCAAGCATATCTTGCAAGCTAACAGCGTCAGCAACACCACCGGCAAAACCAATAATTACACGATCATGGTAAATACGACGAATCTTACGTGCAGTTGCCTTAGCGATTACCTTTTCACCTAAAGTAACTTGTCCATCACCTGCAATTGCAGTTTTTCCATTAAATCTTACTGAACAAATTGTTGTCATATTAAACCTCAACTTTCTTTATTACGAGGGAAGTATTTTTCATAATCTGATTTTAAATGCGCCATTGTAACATGCGTATAAATCTGGGTAGCAGATAAACTACTGTGTCCTAATAGTTCTTGGACGCTGCGTAAATCCGCCCCATTATTAAGCATAGCGGTTGCAAAAGTATGACGCAACTCATGAGGGTGAACTTTTCCACTTATTCCAGCCTGATTAAAAGTTTTTTGCATCACATATTCAATTCCGCGTTTGCTCAAAGGCTTGCCTAAATTACTTAAAAAAACATGCTGTTCAGCATCATCTTTTAATAAATTAGGTCGTGCATCTTCAAGATACTTAACTAGCGATTTTTTTGTATGATCATCAAAAGCAACGTAACGATCTTTATTTCCTTTACCATGGACCAAAATCGTTTGTAAATTAAGATCTATTTGATGCAAGGTTAAATTGCTAACTTCACTTACACGCATCCCCGTAGCGTAAAACAGTTCAAATAATGCCAAATTACGCACTGTCAAAGGCTGATTACCTTTCAGTGAGTCAAATACCTGCTTCAGCTCGTTCTCGTAAAAAAATTCTGGTAATTTTTTCTCCCCACGTCTTAGGGCAATTCCCTGTGTGGGATCAATCTGGATAAATTTTCTTCGCGTCAAAAAGCGGAAAAATGAATGTAAACTCGACATTTGTCGCGCTTGACTGCTACGTGCTAATTTACGATCAGCTAAATTTTGTAAATAAATCTGAATATCACGTTCTTGCACATTCTTCCAGCCATCAAAGCCACCATTATTTTGCCAAAATTTTTTAGCTTCTAACAAGTCGGTTTGATAAGAAGAAATAGTTAAATCGCTATAATGTCGCTCATTTTGCAAATAAGAAATAAAATGAGTTAATTCATCTTGTTTTTCTGACATTAATCTAAAACTTCCGCTTTAAATTTATCTATGCTTTCGATACCACGTTCACTAATTTTTTCGTGACGTTCACGCTTTTTACGGATCTTCTTACCTTCCCAGGCAGGTAAAAGCGCAAAACTAGCATTCATTGGTTGAAAATGCTTGGCACTAGTAGTAGTAACATAATTTGCCATTGACCCTAATGCAGTGTCTTTAGGAAAGGCAATTGGCTCCTCACCTAAAGCTTCACGTGCAGCGTTAATTCCGGCTACTAAGCCACTTCCTGCACTTTCAACGTAGCCTTCAACACCTGTCATCTGTCCTGCAAAGAACAATCCAGGACGCTTCTTAGCTTCGTAACTAGCAGTCAACACGTCTGGAGAAGCCATATAAGTATTTCTGTGCATCTTGCCGTAACGAACAAAACGAGCATTTTCAAGTCCAGGAATCATAGAAAAGACCCTCTTTTGTTCACCATACTTCAAGTGAGTTTGGAAACCAACGATGTTATACATTGAAGCAGCAGCATTATCTTGACGAAGTTGGACTACTGCATATGGTGTTTCACCGGTATGAGGATCTTCCAGACCTACTGGTTTAAGCGGTCCGAACAACATCGTCTTAGCACCTCGAGCGGCCATAACTTCAATTGGCATACAACCTTCAAAAACATCATTCTTTTCAAAACCATGTAATTGAGCAGTTTCTGCTTTAATTAATTCACGAGTGAAGTTTTCATATTGTTCCTTGTTCATTGGACAATTTAAGTAAGCAGCTTCTCCGCGATCGTAGCGTGATTTTTTATAAACAATATTCATATCAATTGAATCCGCAGCTACAATTGGAGCTGCGGCATCAAAGAAGTGCAGACTATCTGTACCAGAAAACTTCTGAATTTGCTCAGCCAATGCGTCACTGGTTAAAGGACCAGTGGCAATAATAGTGATGCCTTCTGCCGGAATTTCAGTAATTTCTTCCTCATGAACTGTGACATTATCTAAGCCACGCAAAGTATCAGTTACGTATTTACTAAAACTGTCACGATCCACTGCTAATGCTCCACCAGCAGGAACTTGGGTCTTATCAGCGGCTTTCATAATCAATGAATCAAGATGACGCATTTCTTCTTTTAAAAGTCCTACTGCATTAGACAACTGATTAGAACGCATGGAGTTTGTGCAGACTAATTCCGCAAATTCGCCGGTTTCATGTGCAGGCGTCTCTTTTTGAGGACGCATTTCGTACAGGTCAACGTGAATTCCACGCTTAGCTAATTGCCAGGTTGCTTCACTTCCAGCAAGACCTGCTCCGATTACAGTTACATTTTTGGGCATTAAATCACCTTATTCTTAATCTTATTTATCTTCATTTTCTTGTGGTTCCTCACGGTAATCACCATTTGGACACAAGATAACTGGTCCTTTCTTCGAATGCTTTTCTACTAAGAAATGACCATCGTTAGGGCAGTTCCTGCCAATTGGTTTGTCCCATGATACAAAATCACATTCTGGATAACGTGAACAGCCATAGAATTTGCGATTTCTACGTGATTTCTTTTCTACCACTTCACCTTTACCACACTTAGGACAAACCACACCAATCTTCTTCACAATTGGTTTAGTATTACGACAATCTGGGAAACGTGAACATGCATAGAACTTGCCATAACGTCCCATCTTAATTACCATCGGTGCACCACAGATATCGCAGTTAAATCCAGCTGGTTCGTCTTTAATTTGTACCTTTTGAATTTCGCTATCTGCTTTGTTCAATTCCTTCTTAAATGGTTGGTAATATTCGTCAACTACACTTACCCATTGCTTTTTACCATCTTCGACTTCATCTAATTCATTCTCAAGATGAGCAGTATAGTCTACATTAGCAATGTCTGGGAAAAATTCTTCAACTAATGTATCAACAATTTCACCTAATTCAGTTGGAACAATTGAACGACCATCTAACTTGACGTAATAGCGACGTTGAATAGTATCAATTGTAGGTGCATAAGTTGATGGACGTCCAACACCATTTTCTTCTAGAGCGTGAACCAAGCTAGCTTCAGTATAACGAGCAGGGGGTAAAGTAAAGTGCTGCTTGTTATCTGACTTGGTCATTTTAACTTGATCGCCTTCTTGCAAGTCTGGCAATTCAACATTCTTTTCTTGCTGATTATCATAAACTTTAGTAAAACCAGCAAATTTCATTTTTGAACCAGTAGTTCTAAAAATTACGCCATTTTGCACAATATCTGCTCTAACAGTGTCATAAACAGCAGGAGTCATTTCACTAGCTAAGAAACGTGACCAGATTAGTTTATACAAACGGTATTGCTCTTTAGTTAAAACATCCTTTAATGATTCAGGAGTTCTATATACGCTAGTTGGACGAATTGCTTCGTGGGCATCTTGAGCATCTTCCTGATTCTTAAAATGTCTTTGACTCTTAGCAGCAAATTCTGCTCCATAATTTTCATGCAAGAACTTTGAAGCTTCTTGTTGAGCAACTGGAGAAGTTCGTTTAGAGTCAGTTCTCATATAGGTGATTAAACCAACAGTGCCCTGCTTGCCTAGACTAATTCCTTCATATAATTGCTGTGCAATGCTCATAGTTCTACGAGTTCTATAGCCTAAGCGTTTATTAGCTTCTTGTTGCATAGTTGAAGTAGTAAATGGTGCAGCAGGCTGTCTGCGACGTTGACGAGAAACAACTTTTTCAACAATAAAGTCTTTCTTCTTATCAATCTTTGCTAAAACTTCTTTAACTGCATCAATATTTGGCAATTCTGTCTTCTTGCCATCAACACCATAAAAAGCAGACTTAAACTTTTCTTTGTCTTTTGCAAACTCGGCATCAATTGTCCAGTATTCCTTAGGCTTGAAGTTCTTAATCTCTTTTTCACGATCAATAACTAGCTTCAAAGCAACAGATTGAACACGACCAGCACTCAAACCTTTTTTCACTTTAGCCCATAAAATTGGGGAAAGTGAGTAACCTACGATTCGGTCAAGAACACGACGAGCTTGTTGAGCATCAACAGTATCCATATCGATTGTTCGTGGATGCTTAAAACTTTCTTTAACCGCATCTTTGGTAACTTCGTTAAAAGTTACTCGGTTTTTGGCATTCTCATCTAAATTAAGAGCATGCGCAACGTGCCAAGCAATAGCTTCCCCTTCACGATCGGGGTCGGATGCCAAGTAGACTTCTTTAGCTTTTTTAGCTTCGCTTTTAAGTTCTTTAATTGTGTCACCTTTGCCACGAATGGAAATATACTTTGGCTTATAGTTATCTTCAAAGTCAATCCCCATTTGAGACTTAGGTAAATCACGAATATGGCCTTTTGAGGCAATAACGTGATAATTTCTACCCAAATATTTTTCAATAGTTTTAGCCTTTGCAGGAGATTCCACAATAACTAAAGTTTTTTTACGTTTTTTAGTTTTTGATTTACTTTTTGCTTTAGTAGGCATTAAATGCCTCCTTATTTAAATATTATTTTTTACTTTATACAGTCCAAAGATAAATAATACTTTGTTAATTGTCAAATCTTTTCGTTTTTAAATTTAAAATCAACAATTGGTGTAGCGCCCGCTTCAATCAACTGATTAGGACCTGCCGACAACTTACTAGTAATTGGACCAGGGACTGCATAAATATCTCTATTTTCTTGTAATCCTAAGCTCGCAGTAATTAGTGAACCAGACTTTTCTTTGGCCTCTGTAACAATGATACTTTCACTCAGACCAGCAAGAATCCTGTTACGCTCGGGAAATCTATAGGGCCTCGGCGGCGTATCTGGCAGGTATTCACTAATAATTAAACCATTATTTTTTATTTGCTCTTGCAAGGAATAATTTTCTGTAGGATAAGAATGGTTCAAGCCATTGCCAACTACGGCAATAGTACGACCTTCATTTTTTAAAGTGGCTTCATGTGCCAAGGCATCTACTCCCCTAGCTAAACCGCTAGCAATTACTTTATTTTGATCAAGCAAATTTGGAACTAATCGATTAATTACATCCCTACTGTAGCGTGTCGGATAACGCGAACCAACAATCGTTACGATATCCTTCTTTAATAAAGACAAATTTCCCTGTGCAAATAAAATTAAAGGCGGACGATAAATCTGCCGGAGTTTTTCAGGATACTCTTCATCAAAGAAACTAATTACAATACATTGCCGCTCAATTTGGCTAGTCAGTTTGGCTAATTTATCATCATTAAAAGCCAATTGACATGCATTTATCAATTTTTCTGATAAATCCATCTCGTTTAAATCATCAATTTCAATTTCTAATCCCGGCTTCATTTGATTGGCAATCGTTAATAATTTTACGTAGCCGACACCCTTTTGCAATTTTAGTCTTAATAAAAATTCTTTCTTTTTCATAAAAAGCCTCCACTATTTATTACGCAAAAAAAGAGGCTTTTTTCTTTTAAAATCGAATTTTATTTAAAAAAATCACTTACAGGAGCAAAAGTCTTACGGTGAATCGGAGTTGGACCATATTTCTTTAACGCTTCAACATGTTCCTTAGTGCCATAACCCGCATTTCTAGGAAAACCATATTGTGGATAAATTTTATCATAATCATCCATCAATTTATCCCGAAATACCTTAGCAACAATAGACGCAGCTGCAATAGAATTGGATTTAGCATCCCCCTTGATCAACTCAATTTGGGGTATATCTATTGGTACATTCATAGCATCAACCAAGAGTGCATCAGGTTTTACATCAAGAGCTTTTACTGCTTGAGCCATCGCCTGACGGTCTGCTTCATAGATATTAATCTGATCAATTACAGCGGCACTTTTGACGCCAATTCCGACGCTGACAGCTTCTGACAAAATCTTAGGATAAAGTTGCAGTCTTTTTTCAGGGCTTAATTTTTTAGAATCATTCACTTCTAATAAATCAAAATTATGATCAATAATCACAGCAGCTGTGACTACTGGCCCAGCCAAAGGTCCACGACCAACTTCATCAACGCCAGCGACTAATTCTCCTTTTTGCCAAAATTGTTTTTCATATGAAAAGCGTTCTAAAAAAGCTTCTTTCTTTGCTAATAACTTAGCTTGCTTTTTTCGATAACTAACTATTAATTTCTGTACGCCCACCCGAGGATCTTTTTCTAATTCCGCTAATTGAGCCTCAGTTACATCATTTGATGATAATAATTCTTTTACTTCTTTAATCGTCATTGCTTGGCCTATCTAACGTAATTCTTCCAATTGCGCCCTTACGTAATCGCTGCAACATAAATAGTGAAAATCTATCATAATCATCACGCATACCATATTTTTCAGTCATTGCTAAAAGAATATCCGGATCTGACAAATTCTCAATATCTGCACTATTTAACTTAGAAAACTTAGTCAAATCTTTCAAATAGTGCTGGCGTAAATTCTCAAGTACATATAAAGCCACATCATCAGCATGAAATACGCTATCCTTAATTGCACCAAAGGCAGCCAACTTATAACCAACTTCTTGGTCTGAAAACTTAGGCCATAAGATACCCGGTGTATCCAAAACTTGAATATTACTACTGGTCTTTAGCCATCTTTGGCCTTTCGTAACGCCTGGCTTATTACCTACTTCAGCCACATTGCGTCCTACTAAGCGATTAATGATGGTCGATTTGCCGCAGTTAGGAATACCTGCAAGAGCTATTCTAATCGTAGGATTTGAGGCACCTCTAGCTTCCAGTTTTTTAGTCTTTTCTGCAGCAGCTTTTTTAACCATTGAGATTAACTTTTGCATATTGGTATTATGCAGTGAATCAATAGCCAAGACATATTTACCTGGTCCACTTAATTTAGTGGCCCACTTTTTAGTTAAAGCAGGATCAGCTAAATCTGCTTTATTCAAAATAATAATATGAGGCTTATTGCCTACTAATTCTTCTATCATTGGATTTCTTGATGATTCGGGAATTCTAGCATCAAGAACTTCAACTAAAACATCGATCAAGCCTAATTTGTCTTCGAGCTGATTTCGAGCCTTATTCATGTGACCTGGATACCATTGAATTGTTGCCATATTATCTCTTCTTTCTTTAATATTATTCTTCTTCATCACCTAAGAAAATTACTTCCGCAATCAAAATTTCTCGATATAATACCAAAAAGCCATGCCGATACTCTTGTTCTTGCTGTGCAATTTTTCCTAAATAATTACGTTCTTGTCTAAAAGCATAGCGATAAACTTCCGCTCTAAATTCTTTTTGATCATCTGTTAATTCTTTTTGTTTAACAGTATATTTAACTTCTCTAATAAAATCCTTAATAGAAGTTTGATTCATTTGTGTTCGCAAATCGAACTCTAGCTGCTTGCGAATCTTTTTAGGCAAATAAACCTGATTCATCTGCTTTAGTGCATAATGAACCATCGCCTTGCGTACACGATTTACTTCTTTCCTTTGATCTAAATCAGGCTTGTCTTTTTCCAAAATAAATCTAAACACAACTGTAGGAACTATTAAACTTAATAAAATCAATACAATTTCACTAACTAAAATCAAATGAAAATCAGCAATATTAACGCTCATTTCACTTAAAGTATAAGCCAAGGCAAAAGTCACTGCACCATGAATTCCACCTAAACTAAAGATTAATGCGTCCTTTGAACTGACTTTTCCTTTAATTGATGGTGAAAATCGACAATAGAAAAAGCGCACTGCCAAATTCGCAACATATAAAATTATACCAATTAAAATTGCCTCAATCGTCTGTTGATTGAAAACATCATCGCGCATTGATCGAATAATAATAATTCCTAAAAGCAAAAAGACAGCACCATTTAAAATATCAATTATTAATTGTGAAAATTGGTGATTACTGTAAAAAATCGATGCATTCGTTAAACGACTACGCTCAGATTCTACGTTGTGAAGTAAACCCGCAGCTACCACAGCTATGATCCCTGAAACATGAATTTCTTCAGCTACAAAATAAATAATAAAAGGTGTCAAAAAGAATAAAACTTCCATGGGCATCTTTACATCAGATACCAAATGGTATTTTGATCTGAAGCTCTTTTGCCTCAAAAAGACTAGAATAGCCGCGATTAAAATTCCTAGCACAATTCCACCACCAGCAGAATAAAGGAAGTCAATAATCGCTTCACCAACATGAAGCTGCTTATGAATATACCAATCTACTGCCATATTGAGCAGTATAATACCGGACGCATCATTAAATAAAGATTCATCTTTAAGATAAAAACTAATTTTTTTAGGCAGCTTTAGCCCGTGAATGACTGATTCAGTTGCCGTTGCATCTGTTGGTGTAGAAACAGCTGCCAAAATAAATGATAGTGGCAGAGAAAGTCCTATAGCATAAACTCCCAATCCTGCTACAACTGTTGCTAACACGATCATTACTACCGTTAAGCCAACGATTGCACGCCAGCTACGTAAAATACTATATAGCCGAGTTCTTTGGCCCTCAAAAAATAAGAGCGGTGCGACAATCAAGCCCAAAAAGACTTCTGAATTAAAATTTTCAATTAAAAGATTGGTCTGCGGCACTAACGCAATTGCCATCCCAATAACTAGGGCAATATAATTAACTGATATTTTTTGTAAAAATCGTTGCTGGATCATCGTTGCCATGGCAACAGCAAAGACGAGCACTCCAATAAAAATCATTACTTCCATTTTATTTCTCATCCAATGAAAAAGCCCAGGCAACAGAGGCTTGGGCTTAATACATCATTTTGTCTTCGTACATTCTATATGCACGATCAAAAATAGACATACTTGGTAAATAACTAGCATTAAGTTCTAAATAATCTGACAATTTTTCATAATCTTGTTCCTGCTTAGGAAAAGTCAGATCATGCTGTGCGTTATTCGCAAATTGTGCTATTTCATCTGAAGAATCCGCATCACGCTGCGTCATCAAATAACGATAAAAACTTTCTCGATAAGCCATTTTTACTCCGTATAAAACATAACTGCGTAGGCACCATGACCTGCATGAGTAATAATAATTGGACTAGTTTCTCGAATCAAAATATCTAAATTAGGATTTACTTCCTTAAAACGAGCAGCTAATTTTTCCATATCATCTAGTGTATCAACATATGAAATACCTACTTGCTTAACCTGATCACCCAATTCCTTCAATTGGTCAACCAACATATCATTAAACTTTTCGGTGAATTTCTTGCCCCGTCCCTTTTTAGGTACTAAGACTTTCCCATTCTTCATTTGCAAGAAGATTCTAATATTTAACATGCTGACTACACGACTAGCCAATTTTCCAAGTCGGCCGCCTTTTACAATATTGGTTAAATCAGGAATCATCATTTCCAAATACATATTGTCTTCCATTTTCTTCAGATGATCCAAGATTTCATCAATAGACTTGCCTGCTTGAGCATCTTTAGCTGCAGCAAGGACTTCATAGCCTTCGCTTCGATCTGTATAACCAGAATCATGGCATACGACCTTAGCATCAGGAACCATTTGAGCTGCTTGCTTAGCGGCATCGATTGTTCCACTAAGAGACTTAGCCAAAAAGATTCCTAACACTTCACTGCCATCAGCAGTCAACTTTTTAATTGTTTCTACAAAGCGACCAATTGGAGGCTGACTGGTCTTAGGCACATCACTGCCTTCATCCATTCTTTCAATAAAGTCGCGTCTAGTAATATCTACACCGTCAACATATGTCTTACCATCAATAGTTACTGACAAAGGTACAACAGTAATATCATATTTTTTTATTTCTTCTTCAGTTAATTGAACTGAGGAATCTGTCATAATTTTAATTTTTGACAATGTATTCGACCCCTATTCTAAGATGCTCACTTTAATTTTTATGATAAAATATGAGCAAGTAACATATAGTTAGTATATCAAAAATTTTCCAGAAGAAAAAAGGAATGATTGGATTGTTGGATTGTTGCATCACAAAAATGAAAAAACTTTGGCAGGAGCCAAAATTAAGATCGGAAAGATACTATTTACTTGATAACATTTTTAGTGCTATTACACATGGCATCGGCTTTGGTCTAGCTGTTGCAGGCTTAGTAGTTTTAATTGTTAAAGCTGCACATACTGGCAGTCCCATGCGCATAGTAACTTTTACTATTTATGGTTCATGCCTAGTCTTGTTATATTTGTTTTCAACTTTATATCATAGTTTAGTTTTTACGCGAGCTAAAAATGTCTTCCAGATTTTCGACCATTCTTCAATTTTTCTCTTGATTGCAGGTTCATATACCCCATACTCTTTAGTTGCAATTGGCGGTGCATGGGGTTGGACATTATTTGGCTTGATCTGGGGATTAACGATCTTTGGGATCATCTATTATATTTTCAACCGGGGAAAGCATGTAATTCTCGACACCGTACTTTACGTTGCTATGGGCTGGTTAGTAATTTTATCCGGTTCATACTTGTATGTGCGTCTTAGCCCAACAGGCTTTTGGCTATTAGTCAGTGGTGGTATTGCTTATACGGTCGGAGCGATTTTATTCAGTATGCGTAATGTGCCATTTATCCATACGGTTTGGCATTTATTCGTCATGTTAGGTTCAATTTTAATGTATTTTTCCGTTTTACTTTACGTTTAAAAAGGATGTATCAATTCTGATACATCTTTTTTAGTTAATCTAAATTTTCTAAATACTTTTCTATTGCATCTGGACTATTCTCTAATCTGCTTGAAACTACTAATTCTCTAATTTGATTAAGAGTATGTCCTAATTGAGCACCAGGACGCATCCCATGCTTAATTAAAAAGCGTCCATCTATTGCAAGCTCAGCTGGCTTTTTAATCGGCAAAGCCATATAACGATCAACCAACGCTTCCGAAGCAACAGGCTGTCCCAAAATATGAGCCACATCGATAGTATTAATTATTGTCCTTTCACCTGCTTGGAATAATTCATAATCATTCGGAGTATAATCAGAAATAAGGTCAAAGAATTTAATAATACGTCCTACCTGTTCAGTCATAGCATTAGAATTTTTCCAATCTCGCATAAATCGACTGATTTCTTCATTAGGAAGCTTAAGTAGAATAATAATCAATGACCACAAACTTGTTTCAAGAGTTGGACTAAACTGCAAACGTGGATAAATTTGCAGTAATTCTTTTTTTCCTGCAAAGTCAGGAACATCTTCACTTAATTGCGTATCAAGGAAAATCTGAAAAGCTTGTCTTGAATGAGGACCCAATCCCATCTTTACAAATTCATCCCGAATTCGTTCTACCGAAATTTTCTTTAAAAGTTCATGATTATCCTTAATTGCTTGTCCAGTCTTTTCTTCCAAATTGAATTTTAATTGACTGGTAAAACGAACTGCCCGCATCATTCTTAATGCATCTTCATGAAATCTCTTTTCAGGATCACCAACCGCACGAATAATATGATTTTTTAAATCTTCTATACCATTAAACAGGTCAACAATTTGCCCATGAAGATCCATTGCTAGTGCGTTAATTGTAAAATCTCTGCGCTTTAAATCTTCATCAAGGTTTTGTACAAATGTAACATGATCTGGTCTTCTAAAATCTTGATAACCAGATTCAGTTCTAAAAGTGGTAATTTCATAGCTTTCACCGCCATACAAAACGGTTACCGTACCATGCTTAATTCCTGTATCAATCGACTTTTCAAAAAGCTCTTTAACTTCTTCAGGATAGGCACTAGTAGTAATATCTACATCATGAACATGTCTATCAAGTAAAAGGTCTCTCACTGAACCACCGACAAAATATGCTTCAAAGCCGGCATCTTCTAAAATCTGTAAAACCGGCATTGCTTTAATAAATACTTCTGGTAATTTATCTACTTTAATCATTAGCAAAATCTCAATTCTTAATTTCTTTATTTATAACTTTTCACTTTTAGTTTGTTAAAATGAAGGGAAAGATATAAAGGAGGTAATCATTATGCTTAAAATCAATAAATCTACCGCAATTGATATCTTTATGATTGCATTAGGATGTGCCATCTATGGACTAAGCTTGGAAATCATTTCAGTTCCCAATGAATTAGCCGACGGTGGAATAAGTGGTATTTCACTTATCTTACGCCATTTTTGGAATATTAATATGGGACTTTCCACCCTAGTACTTAATATTCCATTAATCATATTAGGTTATCGTTTTATGGGCAAACGCTTATTAACCTATACAATCTGGGGAACGCTCTGCCTTTCCTTTTTTCTTTGGTTTTGGCGTTCAGTACCTATTATAAAACAATTAGATTTAGAACACGACCTCTTCCTTTCTGCAATTTCAGCAGGTGTACTCTCAGGTATAGGTTTAGGGCTGGTTTTCAGATATAACGGTACCTCTGGCGGGACTGATATTATTGCTCGAATTTGTCAAATCAAATTTGGCATTTCATCTGGCAAAATGCTGCTATTCTGTGATGCTGTAGTTTTATTTGCATCCCTGTCCTATCTAGATCTCAAGCATATGATGTATACTTTGCTTGCTTCTTTTGTCTTATCACGCGTAATGGATACTGTACAACAAGGTGCTTATAGTGCACGTGGTTTATTAATTATTTCTAATAAGTATGAACAAATTGGTAAAATGATTGATTTAAAACTTGATCGTGGTTTTACTTACTTTAAAGCTCTAGGTGGTTATAAACAAGATGATAAACGAGTAATCTACGTAGTCGTGTCTCCTAGAGAAATAGCGACTATTAAACAACTAATTAGGCAGGAAGATCCTAATGCATTTGTGTCAATTATTGAAGTTCACGAAGCGTTAGGTGAAGGATTTACATATAAGCAAAAACGGCATCACTTATTAATCCGTAAATAAAAAGCGTCCGAGAAAAGCAATTTTCTCAGACGTTTATTTTTTACAAATTATTGTACAAATCTTGCATTTCCATATCTTCGGGTACTAATTCAAGATATTTTTGCAATAACTGTTTAGTAATATCAGGATTGTTTTGAACACTAAAGAACATAATCATTTGATGCAAGAAATCTGGATTCTCTTTAAAATCTGGATAAGCCAATAAAAATTCACTTTGTGCTTTTTCTGTATCATCTAGACGTTCATATGACAAAGCCATATTCCAGTGAGCTTGAGCATCAATGTTCTCATTATCAAAGTCTTTGAATAAGGCAATATTTTGCTTATTCTGGTGTCGATGCAAATATAGGTTAGATAGTTGAATCCGTAATTCACTATTGTCAGGCGCCTGTTTAAGCCCCTTCTCGAGCAAATCTGCCGCAGTGTCCAACTGATTCAAATTTGCGGCTGCACGCGCCCCCATTGAATAAAGAGTTTCATCTAATTCATTATAGGCTAATCCTGCTTGTACGCTGCGCAATACTTGCTCGTTATCATGCTTATGTTCATAAGCTTGAGCAAGTAAAGGATAAGCATTGACATAATCAGGACTTTGATCTATTACTTCGTCTAATAGCTTAATAGCCTGATCATCATCACCAACAGCTAGCATTACTAGCCCAGCTTCATACTTGCTATCAATATCTAGCAGGCTACTGCTGTGCTCTCTAATAATTTTTGCGGCTGCTTCGTAATTGCCTAATTTTGCGTTAGTAGCAATTAATCTTTGATTTAGGTTAACTTCACCAAAAGTTTTCTGGCGCTGAATTAAATCTTGGTATAAAGATAAGGCTTGTTCATAGTTTCCACTTAAATAGTCAAGTTCAGCTAATCCGAATTTAATTGCATCCTCTTCTGGAGCAAGTTTAAGAGCTTGAAGCAATTTATCTTTAGCTGTCTCAATTAAGCCGCTTGTTTGGTAGTAATCTGCTTGTACAAGTAAACTATCCAGATAGGCTGAAGACTCTTTAGAAACGCCATACAGAAGCGAGAGACCATCATCTTCATCTCCATCATTAAGCATAATTTCTGCCAAATAGACTTTAAATAAGTCTTCCTGAGGAAATTTTGCAATTAAAGCGCGATAAACTTCTTTAGCTAAATCTGTAAATCCTAAATCGGTCAGATTTTCCGCTAAAGAAGATAAAATTTCAGGGTCATCTTTATCTAATGCTTCTTTTAAAAGATGTTTGCTTTGTGAAAAATCATGGTTTTGAATTGAATCAAGTAATTGTTCTGAATAACTCATTATTTTGCCTCCAGTCAGACTTTAATTGTACTAAAAAAAGACGCTGGAACAAAGTCCAACGTCTTTTTAAACTAAGGTTAAGTATCTTACTTAACAGCTTCTTTAAGAGCCTTACCTGGCTTAAATGCAGGTACTTCACTAGCTGGGATTTCGATTTCATCACCAGTTTGTGGGTTACGACCCTTACGTGCTGCACGGTGACGTACTTCAAAAGTACCAAAACCGATTAATTGTACCTTTTCACCCTTAGCAAGGTTGTCTTGAATTGAGCCAAAGATAGCATCAACAGCAGCAGCAACTTCCTTCTTGGTTAACTTAGTCTTTGAAGCAACTTCAGAAACTAATTCAGCTTTATTTGCCATAAATATTTCACCTCCTGAATTTGAACCCGAAGTTCAAAGTTTTTTCTTTGTTTTGAAAAAACAAGGAATAATGATCTAGATCTAGACTAATCATTGTTTCCTAGAAACCAAAATATCACAAAACCCCTGTTACAACAAGGATTTTTACAAAATATTGGTGTTTTTTTCATTATTTTCTCTTACGTGGAAGAATTTTGATCGGAGTTCCAGCAAAATCAAAGTTTTGTCGCAATTGATTAATCAAAAATCGTTCGTAAGAAAAGTGCATTAATTCTGGATCATTGACAAAAACAACAAAAGTTGGTGGATTGGTACTTACCTGTGTCATATAGTAAACGCGCAATCTCTTTCCCTTAACCATTGGTGTTGGAACTAACTTACTTGCTTCAAGCAATAAATCATTCAACACGCTTGATTGAATACGTTGATTTTGATTGTCATAAACTTCTTTAACCATTGATGGAATTTGATCAAGACGTTGACCAGTTTTAGCTGAAACAAACAAAATTGGAGCATAATCCAAATATTGAAATTCAGCTCTAATCTCGCGTTCAAATTCTTTAGCACTAGTACTATTTTTCTTTGGTAAATCCCACTTGTTTACAACAATGATAATTCCGCGCCCTGCTTCATGGGCATATCCGGCCACGTGCTTGTCTTGTTCTCTAATGCCTGTACTTGCATCAAGAACAAGTAAAACCACGTCTGAGCGTTCAATAGCAGCCATAGCTCGCAAGACAGAGTACTTCTCGGTTTTTTCGTAGACTTTTCCACGTCTTCTAATACCAGCAGTATCTACAACTTTAAATTTAATTCCGTCTTTAGTAAATGGCGTATCAACTGCATCACGAGTAGTACCTTCTTCATTTGCAACAATTACTCGATCTTCACCCAATAATTTATTAACAATTGAAGATTTACCTACATTTGGTCGTCCAATTACGCTAAATGAAATGACGTCATCAGCTTCGCTATCTTTTTCTGCTGGAAAATCATTAACTATTTCATCTAGCAAATCACCGATTCCCGTACCATGACTACTAGAGACAGGAATTGGATCACCTAATCCTAAACTATAAAAATCATAAATATCATTTCTTTGCTCAGGATTATCTGCCTTATTAACCGCTAAAATTACCGGTTTTTTAGTGCGATAAAGAAGATGTGCAATTCTTTCATCAAGATCAGTCACATGATTTACTACATTAGTTAACATCACGATGACATCTGCTTCTTCAATTGCAATCTCAGCCTGTGCACGGATCTCTTCTTCGATTTTTCCGCCTTCCCAGGTAATACCACCTGTATCGATCAAATCAAATTTATGGCCCATCCATTCAGCTTGAGCATAATTACGATCACGAGTAACACCGGGTTTATCTTCTACGATTGCTAAGCGTTGATTGATTATTCTATTAAAAAGTGTAGATTTACCTACATTTGGTTGTCCAACGATTGCAACAACTGGTAAAGCCATATGCCCCTCCTTTAAAAATATAAAAATAAAAAAGCCGACACAGAGTCGGCTTTTTTAACAGAAATGACTACTTACGGTCCTTTAATTGGTCACCAATGATGTCACCTAATGCAAAGCCGTTATCGTTGTCACCCATGTACTTCTTGTTAACTGAGTTTTCGTTACGTGAACGATGTGGACGAGAACTGTGGTTATCTGATGAAGAAGCGTTTGAGTCAGCAGCCTTGATTGAAAGTGAAATTCTTCTGTCACTTGGGTCAATGTTCAAAACCTTAACCTTAACAGTTTGACCAACCTTCAAAACATCGCTTGGCTTGTCAACGTGCTTGTTTGAAATTTCTGAAACGTGTACTAAACCTTGAATACCGTCAGTAACTTCAACAAATGCACCAAAGTTAGTTAATGACTTAACTTCGCCTTCAAAAATATCGCCTTCGTTTAAGTCAGCTGTAGCTTGTTCAAATGGTGAAGGTTCAGTTTGCTTAATAGACAGGGAAATACGATGTCTGTCATTGTCAATACCAATGACCTTAACCTTAACATCTTGACCAGCCTTCAAAACATCACTTGGCTTATCAACATGCTTGTAAGAAATTTCTGAAATGTGAACTAAACCGTCAACACCACCGACATCGATAAATGCACCGAAGTTAGTTAAGCGTGAAACCTTACCTTCGATAACGTCACCAACAACTAATTGTGATGCAACCTTATCAAATGCTTCTTCACGTTCTTCTTCAACTAAATCCTTGTGTGAAAGAATCAAACGGTTCTTGTTAGGATCAATTTCAGTAATCTTAAGCTTCATAGTCTTACCAATGTATGGCTTAAGATCTGAAACGTAACGGTTTGAAATTAATGAAGCTGGCAAGAAACCACGTGTACCAACATCTACAAGTAAACCACCACGAACTGATGAAGTTACAGTACCTTCGATAGCATTTCCTTCTTCGAAGTCCTTTTGTAACTTGTCGTAAGCTTCTCTTTCCTTCAAGCGGGTAACTGAGAAGAAGAATTCACCATTTTCCTTATCGCCACCGGCTCTTCTTAATACCAAGGCCTTGAACTTGTCGCCAGGCTTAACTAAATCATGTAAGTCTGCGTTACGATCTGAAGTGTATTCACGACGAGTAATAACGCCTTCAACACCAGCGTTTACAACGCCAACATCGATTTGGCCGTCTTCAACGTCTAATACTTCGACATCGACAATATCTCCGACCTCAACTCCTTGCATTTGCTTTAATGCGTCTAAAAATTGATTACTGTTTTCTGACATATGTACCTCCCAATATCATGTCCCATTTTAAAGGAAAGTTTGATATTTTTCTACTATTTTGTGCTGTTTTTTTAAAAAATTTTTTGACTTTTTTCGATTTCGGCTAAAATTGCGTCTACAACCTGCTCAATTGACATATTTGTAGTATCAATTTCAATTGCATCATCTGCCTTTTTTAATGGTGAAATCTTGCGGTGTGAGTCTTTATAGTCCCTTGCTGCAATATCTTGTTCGATTTCATCCACTGTCTGATTAGATTCAATGCCGCGCTCTTTAAAATCTAAAAGTCGACGCTCAGCACGAGATCTAGCAGAAGCCACTAAGAAGATCTTTACTTCCGCATCTGGTAAAACGGTCGTACCAATATCACGACCATCCATGATTACATTAGTTTTACCTGCCATTTGACGTTGTAAACTAACCATTTTTTCTCGTACTTTAGGCAAGGCAGAAACTTGTGACACATTAGCAGAAATTTCTGGTGTTCTAATTTCTTTAGAAACATCTTTTCCTGCTACATACACCTTTTGCTCACCATGTTCAGATTTCAATTCAATTCCATCTTCATCAATAGCTTGCAAAATTCCTGCTTCATCCCCGTAATCTAGCTTGTGATTACGAGCAATAACTGTACATGCACGATACATTGCACCAGTGTCTATATAAACGTAAGACAGCTTTTTAGCAATGATTTTAGCAACCGTGCTTTTACCTGCTGATGCAGGTCCATCTACTGCTACTTGCATTTTAATAAAAAAGAGATCTTACTGCTCGACCTCTTTTACCCTTTCTGAAAGATTATCTCAATTTAAGTGTTTGGCCAACATTGACGTTTGAAGAATCTTCAAGATTATTTAATCTGGCTAATTGATCAACAGTCATGCCATATTTTTCTGCAATATTAGTTAAAGTATCACCATCTTTAACTAAATAAGTCTTAGGTTCAGTCTTTTGAGATGAACTTGAACTAGTCTCAACAGAATTCTTCTTAGCTGAAGATGAAGTCTTTTTAGCTTTACTTGATGATTTAATTGCCTTAGATGACTTTTTAGAAGAAACCTTCTTAACTGTTTGAACTTCTTCAGCTTTTTCAGAATGGCCTGATGACAAACGATGAACAACTGGGATTAATGCAATTAATATAACAACTAAAATCACAATAACTGCAATCCATCTAGCAGATCCACTGGGCTGCTTATCCTGTGAACTTCGCTTTTCAGTTGGCCGTTCATAGTGTTGATATGGCCCTGTTGATTTTTTATCCATCTGTAAATTCCTCCATTCACTTAACGGATTAATTCTAGCATACTTTAATAGTCTTTGAATATGAAAAATCCCATCAACTTAAAAAGTTAATGGGATTTTACTTTAATTCAAATTAAATCTTTTTCGTACAAATGGCTTAATCGTCTTAATAGTTGCCTCAAAAAGCAAATATACAACGACACTGTTAATTACACCTTTTAATAAATTAAATGGCACTATAATCGTAAAAATATAAGCTTGCATAGATGGTAAATGTAATAACTGACCTAGATATACCTTTTCAGTGAAGTGATACAAAGCACCATAACTATTAATCGCAGGTAAATTAGGAACCGCAGTTACTGCATATACTGGAGTCAAAATAAATGCGTTAGTTAAAGACATCACACAGGTCATTGCCAGAATACCAATAATTAATCCACACATTGGTTTAACTATTCCCATCTTAGTTTTTCTATTCTCAACCGTAACATTCTTACTAAAGAAATAAAATGGCAAAGAGAAAGACATCGAAGCAAGAAAAGCTGCAATTTCACCTACTACACTTGGTAAAGCAAAACCAGCAAAAATCAAGCTTAACACCATTCTAATTAATGCAATAATTACACCTGGAACAGCTCCAAAGATAAACATTCCAACTGTAATAATTACATCTGAAAAATCAAACTTTAAAAAGCCTACGCCAGGGATAATTGGAAACTCAAATTTCATTACCACAAAGGCAATACACCCAATTAACGCATACGCAATAATATTAGCTAATCCTGTAGCATTTGCTCTAGATTTACTCATGACTTACTTTCCTTCCTACAAAAAAGGTCTATTGCTCCAGCAACAGACCTTTATAAAGTAAAGTAAGATTTACTTTATTGATCTGTCTTCTTCCATCTAGACTTTAACTATCGGTATCAAAAGATTCAGCCACTTGCGTGGGTCGCGGACTCTAACCGCCGGTCGGGATTTTCACCCTGCCCTGAAGACAATAACCTATATATTTAATTTCTAAGTATAAGTTAATCTAATCTCATTAATTTGTCAACTTCGCGCTTTGACAATTCGCGATATTGTCCAGAAGTAAGAGAATCTAAGGTTAAAAATGCATATTTTTCACGGGATAATTTTTCAACTAAATGTCCTACAGCCTTAAACATACGCTTAACTTGATGATAATGTCCCTCGTGGATAGTCAATTGAACAATTTGAGTATCTTTACGTTTATCTGTTTTAAGAATCTTTACCTTTGCTGGAGCAGCCTTAAAACGATCCAATTTAACCCCTGTAGTTAATGTTTTAATCTCATCAGGAGTTAAAATCCCCTTGATTTTAGCAACATAAACTTTAGATACTTCATTTCTAGGGTGCATTAATAAATTAGCTAACTTACCATCGTTAGTCATTAAAAGCAAACCTGAAGTATCATAATCAAGACGGCCAACTGGATATAAACGATATGGCACATCTTCAAAATAATCAACAACCGTTTTTCTACCCTTATCATCATCTGCAGTAGAAACAACACCACGTGGCTTATAGAAAAGATATGTATGCAAGCTTTCTCTTTCAATTGGTTCATCATCAACCGTAATATTACTGAAAGTTTCAACCTTGGTTCCTAGCTTAGTAACTACCTTACCATCCACTTTTACGCGGCCAGCTACAATCATTTTTTCTGCTTTTCTTCTGGAAGCAATTCCTGCTTCTGCTATTACTTTTTGCAGTCTCTCTACCATTATCTTTTCTCTTTCTGCATTTGCTTATCTGCGGTTCCTTTTGCCTCAAACAAATCTATTTCACCATTACTATCATTATCCACAAAATCTTCTATTAAAGGCAAATCTGCTAAACTATGATAATTAAAATACTGTAAGAAATAATCCGTAGTTACATACAATTTAGGATGTCCAGGAGCATCTTTTTTGCCATCGGCTTTAATCAAACCGCGCCAAACTAATGTCTGCAATGCTCCAGATGAATTAACCCCACGAATATCATCAATTTCTACCCTAGTAATAGGCTGACGATATGCAACAATTGCCAAAATTTCTAGAGCTGATTGACTTAAGTTTTTTGTTAAATCTTTTTGAAAATATTTTTCAATAATCTTGGCTGTTTGCGGACTAGTAGTCAACTTGTATGTATGAGCAATATGAATTAATTGCAAGCCAGAATCTGAATTCTTCGTTAGCTTTCGTTGCAAATTCTCGGCAACCTTATCTAAAGTTTCACCATCAATCTCTAGCATTTCAATTAAATTTTGCTCTTCTAATCCATTATCACCAGCCGCATATAAAAGTGCTTCTAAATTTGCCTCTTTACTTGCCATTTACATCAATTCTTTCTAAATTTAAATCACCAAATTCTCTTGCTTGTAAAATTCGAATTTCGTGTTTTTTGCTCAATTCAAGCATTGCTAAAAACAAACCAATCACATCAGAAATACTATGCATTTGATCAGTACAACTAAAAAAGCTGACTTGTCGTTTTTTTGCAAAACGCTGATGCAAATAATCAATCATTTCGTTAATTGGAGTCTCAGCCACTTTAATTGAAGCAGTATCCGGTTGACGCATCTTTAATCTGCGGAGAACCATGGAAAAAGTTGTTGCCAGTTCATTTGAAGTAATTTGTCCTTTAGGCAATGGTTGAACCTTAACAGAAGTTGAAACACTTGCTTCCTTTGACACAACAATTGGTACTTCTTCATTTCTTTCTTTAAAATATGCAGAAATCTTTTTAAAAATTGAATATTGTACTAATTGCTGTACTAATTCATCCCGAGGATCATCTTCAGCTTCCACTTCATCTACAAAATCATTTTGTGGCAATAAATATTGTGACTTTATTCTAAGCAAAGTTGAAGACATCACAAAATATTCCCCAGCAATTTGTAAATTCAGACTTTGCATTTGCCTCAAGTACTCTAAATATTGACTAGTAATTTGAGCAATGGGAATATCATAAATATCTATTTTTTGCGATTGAATTAAATGGAGCAATAAATCTAATGGCCCCTCAAAATTAGGTAACTCTAACGTTAAATTACTTTTATTCATTATCTTCTTCGACAGTTTTTAATAAATTGGTATATTCAGGTACAGCGGTAACTCTTTTATCAGGGTATTCATTTTTTAACTCACTGACAATTTCTTTTTCATAACTAATTTCACGAAAACCGGGAGCTAAAGAAAGATATCTGATCACAACAAACTGCTTAGTTACTTGTGTACCCAACACTCCTACAATATTATTCTGTTTATTACGGTACAAATAAAGCAGAAAATCATTATCTTCTTGATTAAGTCCTACTTCTTCTTTTAGATTTTCAATATTTTTAAAATCAGGCAAATATGAGAGTAATCCCATTGCCGTTTTTTCATAGTCTTTTTTATATTGTATTAGCATTATTAATCACCTAAAGACGAGGATGTGTCTTTTGATATACTTGTAAAATATGTTTTTGAGATAGATTAGTGTAAATTTGGGTAGTACTAATATCTGAGTGTCCCAAAATCTCTTGCACTACCCGTAAATCTGCCCCATTTTCAAGTAAGTGCGTTGCAAACGTATGGCGCAATGTATGGGGAGTAACATCTTTAGTAATTCCAGCAGATTGACAATATTTTTTTATCATTTGCCAAATTGCCTGCCGTGTAAGTTGCTTGCCTCGACTATTCAAGAAAATATGCTCATCATTTTGACCAGCTTTTAAAATTAATGGATCTCGCACATCTTGTTGATATTGCTTTATCCAATGCAAAGCAACTGAACTAATCGGTATCAAGCGCTCCTTAGAGCCTTTACCCAATACTCTAACTAAACCCAAATCTTCATGTAAGTCTTGTAATTCCAAATTAATCAATTCACTTACACGCATACCAGTCGCATATAAAGTTTCCAATATTGCTCGATCTCTTAAACCCAATTTTCGTTTAATATCAGGTTGTGCAAGCAAATCATTAATTTCTTTCTGATTTAGAGCTACAGGAAGACGTCGCTCTTTTTTAGGTAAATCAATTTCAAGCATTGGATTTAACTTCTGAATGTTTTGACGCGCAAGCCATTGATAAAATTTACGCATACTAGAAATGAGCCGACTAATTGAACTAGTAGCTTTATTTAAATCGTATTGTCTTGCTAAAAAGGCATCTACATCGCTAGCCTCTGTTGGCCAAGAATTCATACCCTCTTTTTTTACAAAAGCCAGGTACTCTTCCAAATCTTGACGGTAAGCAGTAATCGTATTATTGCTTAGGCCACGTTCAATTTGACTATAGCGTAAATAATCATCAATCTGGTCTTGTAGTTTATTCTTCTCCATCAGTATTCTCTTCTGGATCTTTAATTAAAGTGATAGCACCGGCAGTTTTATCTTCTTCGATTAAGCCTGCTTTGAGCAAATGACCTAATGCGCGCTTAAATGCGGATTTAGAAATACCGAAGTAACGCTTTATATCTTGCGCATCAGATTTATCGTAAAATGGTAAAGTTTTAGTCTCTCTTCGGCGCAAACTCATCAAAATCATCTGAGCATCATCGTCAATTTCTTCAAAAGCACGTGGCAAAGTACTTAAATTTAATCGACCATATTGACTGATACCAATAACTCTGCCCTTAAACTGTTCACCTAAGCGCATTGGACGAGGCATTTGTGATTCGTGTACAAAACCTAAATAATAATCATTAGTTAAAACAAAGGCACCAATTTCACGACTAGCATAAACAGTTCCGAAAACATTTTCATTATTCATTCCATTCGGAAAGTTTGCTGCTAACTGATCAAAAATATTTTCATCTGCTAACTTAGCCCAAATTCGATCCTTATAGTCGGTTTCTAATCGCACCAAAAGACGATCATCACGACGAGGCCATCTTTCCTTTTCTCGTGGCAAGTCATCCATAGATACTACCACATCTTTATCGGGTAATCCGACATCAACAAATACACCTAAACCCGGTCGAACTTCTGTTACCTTGCCCCAGCCATATTGATCAGGCTGAGCAAAAGGTAAAAACTGGGTCATTTCTCGATCATGAGACTTGTTATCATAAATAAAGCCTTCTATTTCATCACCGATCTTAGGAATTTCGTCTTGGGTAAGCTCTTGCTTTTTTAGTTCATAAGTAGTGCCATCAATTTGTACATAATAGGCATTATCATTTTCATCAATTATTTTTCCTTTTGCAACAGTTCCAAGCATGTTTATAATCTCCTACTTTACATATTCTTTCATATACAAGTATAAAAGATATTTGCGCAAAATAAAATAGCCAGCTCGAAAGCTGACTATTTTTTTGATTAGCTAATCTATTTTTATTTTATCTTTTAATTAAAGGTTTGAGATTTCGCCTTGGTAGATAGCACCACGACGAGCATCAACAGTAATAGTTGAACCATCAGAAATCTTTTCAGTAGCGTTAGTTGCACCAACAACAACTGGGATACCTAATGATAAACCGATAACTGCTGCGTGTGAAGTCAAACCTGAAGCTTCAACAACTAAACCTGAAGCCTTCTTGATAGCTGGGTTGTAGTCTGGGTTAGTAGTCTTAGCAACTAAGATGTCGCCTTCCTTAACCTTGCTGTTAGCTTCTTCAGCTGAGTTTGCTACAACAGTCTTGCCGATAACTGAACCGTTACCAACACCTAAACCTTGAACAAGCTTGTTACCGATGATTTGTAACTTCATCAAGTTAGTTGTACCTGAGTCACCAACTGGAACACCAGCAACGATGATTACAAGGTCGCCTTCCTTAACAAAGCCCTTTTCCTTAGCTACCTTAGCAGCTACTTCAAACATATCATCAGTTGACTTAGGCTTTTCAGTCAATAATGGTTGTACACCCCAAACGATACCCAATGAGTGTTGGATCTTTTCATCGAAAGTCAAAGCAATGATGTCTGCGTTTGGACGGTACTTAGAAATCATACGTGCAGTGTAACCTGAGTTAGTTGCAGTAATGATAGTCTTAACACCTAATTCTTGAGCAGTACGTACAACTGATTCACCGATAGCTTCAGTTACATTTGAACCCTTGTAAGCTTCGAATCTTTGAAGTGCTAAAGTGTTACGCTTAAGCATTTGCTTTTCAGTACGTTCGTCAATTTCAGCCATTGCCTTAACAGCCTTAACTGGGTAAAGACCGTTTGCTGATTCACCTGAAAGCATAGTTGCGTCAGTACCATCAAGAACAGCGTTAGCAACGTCAGAAACTTCGGCACGAGTTGGACGTGGGTTTTCTTGCATTGAGTCAAGCATTTGAGTAGCAGTAATAACTGGCTTACCAAGTGCGTTAGCCTTGCGGATTAAGCTCTTTTGTACAAATGGAACTTCCATGAATGGAATTTCAACACCCATGTCACCACGAGCAACCATCAAACCATCTGAAACTTGTAAGATTTCGTCAGCGTTGTCAATACCTTCTTGTGATTCAATCTTAGGGAAGATCTTAACGTAATCTGCACCAGCTTCTTCACAAAGCTTACGGATGTCTAAGATGTCTTGAGCCTTACGTGCAAATGAAGCAGTAATGAAGTTAATACCGTATTGTAAACCGAACTTAATGTCGTCAGTATCCTTTTCAGTGATACCTGGAAGGCGAATTTCAACACCAGGAGCGTTAACACCCTTCTTTGAGCCGATAACACCAGTGTTTTGAGCTTCACAGACTAATTCTCTCTTTGAGTCGTCCTTTTCCTTGATCAAAAGGTCAACCAAACCATCATCGATTAATACGTGACCACCAACGTGAGTATCATCGTACAAACCTTCGTAGGTAACGTGGATCATGTCCTTGTTACCCTTCTTAGTGTCGTCCATTGATACACGGATCATGTCACCGGTATTAATAGTAAACTTACCACCTTCTTGTTCAGTGGTTCTGATTTCAGCACCCTTAGTGTCAAGGTCGATACCAAGAAGCAAACCAGTATCCTTTTCCACTTGACGAACCATCTTCATACGAGCAAGGTGTTCTGGGTGGTCACCGTGTGAGAAGTTGAAACGGAATACGTTTGCACCAGCTTTAGCTAAAGCAGTAATAGTTTCAATATCGTTTGAAGCTGGTCCTAAAGTACTAACAATCTTAGTTTTCTTCATTATTAAAAAAATCCTCTCCAAAAATCAACTAAATTAATATTTAGTCATTTCTTCATTTACATCCAACAACGCATAATCGCCATGGTGCTTTCCGTCAAACAGATCAAGAATGTCGTGGGTACCAAGTTGACCATTCTCCATGCCGACAGCTAAACCGCCCTTCCCATCGAGAAGCAACTTAACAGCATAGTTACCCATCTTAGTAGCATTTACTCTATCTGTGACAGTTGGTGAGCCACCACGTTGCATATGCGCAAGGACATTAGCACGAGCATCAAAATCGCCGTATTTAAGTAATTCATCCTTAAACTTATCAGCGGTCATGACACCTTCTGCTAAAACAATGATACCATGATCTTTGCCATCTGCAAAACCACGAGTGATAGTTTCTGCAATTTCTTTTACGTCGTATGGACGTTCAGGAATAACAATTGCATCTGCACCACTAGCTACACCAACACGCATAGCGATGTCACCACATTCACGTCCCATTACGTTAACAACGAAGACGCGGTGGTGACTACTTGCTGTGTCGCGAATCTTATCGATTGCGTCCATAGCAGTACGACAAGCAGAATCAAAGCCAATCGTGTAGTCAGTATAAGGAATATCATTATCGATAGTTCCTGGTAAACCAACTGAGTTTACGCCGTGGCGAGTCAAGGCTAAAGCACCATGGTATGATCCATCACCGCCAATAACGATAACAGCATCAATACCATGCTTCTTTAATTGCTCAACACCCTTTTGTTGCACTTCTTCTTGTGCAAATTCAGGGAAGCGGGCACTGTACAAGAATGTACCGCCTTCACTTATCTTGTGGTCAACATTTTCCGTAGTAAGCGGAACAAAGTCACCTGCAACCAAACCAGCGAAACCATAACGAATTCCAAAGACTTCAAGTCCATGATGGATAGCAGTCTTGGTGACAGCTCTAATTGCTGCATTCATACCAGGGGCGTCTCCACCACTAGTTAAAATACCAATCCGTTTCATGAATTCACCTCATCATGATTATTTTGTGTAATTTCTCACATCAAATAAATATTAACATTTTTTCACCCAAAAATCTCACAAAAATTGGGCTAAATTACGGTTTATTTTTATTTAAAAAATGTTAGCACTTACATGTATGGCAAGAAATAAATTCCTCTTGTCTAAAATTATTCTTTAAAATTTACTTTTCGCAAATTGGTAAGTAAATATTGCTTTTTATTTTGATCAAAACGGTCTCCTTGTACACGTAATCCCAATAAATAAATATCTCCTACCTTTAACTCTGTGCCAAATTTTTCATAAATGCGGGGAAAAATCACAACCTCTTGCTCTCCAGAAGTATCAGCAAAGCTAGCAAAAGCCATATTCTTACCGTTTTTAGTTCTAATTTGTTTAAATCGGATCAATTTACCGACTCCAACTCCCGATTCATTTAATTGGAATTGATTGAGCGGCCTACTATTGAATTTTTGAGCAAATTTTTGAACAGCAATTAATGGTGACGTAGTTGTGGCAAAACCTAAAACTTTTTCTTCCATTTCAACTTTTTCTGCACTCGTTGGCTCTTCTGCTGGCTTAAGCGGAGCATCCCCCAATATCTCAGATAAAGAAATATTTTGGCCTGTCAATTGCACATTAGCAATTATTTCATCGCAATTAATCAGCAATTCGTTACGATTCTTTTCAAGCTGATCAAAGGCTCCGGCCATGATCAAAGCTTTAATAGCATCAACCTGCAAAAACTTAGGATCTATTCGGCGAAGAAAATCATTTAATGATTTATACGGCGTGGTGTTATCGGCAATCTCTTTAGCAAAATCAACCCGCAAGCCTTTAATAGCCTTTAACCCTACTAAAATCTTTTTGTCTTTCAAGGTATATTCAAGGCTGCTGTAATTAATGTCAGGGGGCAGAATTTTAATATTAGCTTCCTGTGCATGCATAATATAATCCTGAGCTTTAGCTCCAGCTGCTGAATTTAGCATTGCCGTATAAAACGCAGCAGGATAATGGACTTTTAAGTAAGCTAGCCAGTAAGCAATCTTAGTATAAGCAACAGCATGTGAACGATTAAAACCATAATTGGCAAATTGCTCTATATATTGATATACCCGTTCAGCTACGGCCTTGGTATGACCTTGTTTAATTGTTCCAGCAATAAACTTACCTTTTTCCTGTTCAATTACATCTTGCTTTTTCTTAGACATGGCCCGCCGCAAAATATCAGCCTCGCCTAAAGAAAAGCCAGCTAAAATTTGCGCTGTTTGCATTACCTGTTCTTGATAAACCAAGATGCCATATGTTGGCTGCAATATTTTTTTTAAACTAGGATCAGGATATCTAACTGCTTCTTGCCCATTTTTTCTTCTGACAAAGGCATCAATATTTTGCATAGGACCCGGACGATATAAAGCATTCACCGCTACTAAGTCTTCAAAATTATCGGGATGCAATTTGCGCAAAACCTGGCGAATTCCTCCAGATTCAAATTGAAAGACTGCATCCGTTTTTCCTTGTTGAAATAGCTGCAAAGTTTGCGCATCATTTAAAGGAATTTGATTAGGATCGATCTTTATTCCTTGCTGGCGAATCAAATTCAAAATATTGCCTAGCACAGTTAGATTACGCAACCCTAAGAAATCGATCTTAAGGAGACCCAAAGATTCAACGTATTTTTTAGTCTGTTGCGTAACCGGTATCCCTAACGGACCCGCTTGCAATCCTGAAATTCCTGCGATTGAATTATCGCTAATCACTAATCCTGCAGCATGAATAGAGTAATGGCGCGGCAATCCTTCTAGACCTAAAGCTGTTTTAAAGAGCAATTTGTTTTCGGGTGTAGCATCGACTAATAAACGCAACTCCCTTGACTGTCGATATGCATCTTTTAACGTAATCTTGCCCTTTGAATATGGAATCGCATCTGCCCATTTCTTAATTTCGACCATTGTTAAGCCAAATGCTCGGCCTACATCACGCAATGCTTGCTTTGCTGCTAGCGTACCAAATGTCAAAATCTGTGCCGCATGATCCATGCCATATTTTTGATACATATACTTAATTACAGTATCTCTTTGAACATCAGGAATATCCAAATCAATATCCGGCATTTCATGACGAGCTGGATTCAAAAAACGTTCAAACAGCAAGTTGTATTCAATTGGATCAACTTCGGTAATTCGTAATGAATAAGAAACTAACGAACCACATGCTGAGCCCCGTCCTGGTCCAGTCGTAATTTGAACACGATGACAATAATTAATCACGTCCCATACAATCAAAAAGTAGTCATCAAACCTCATTTGATTAATGACGCGCAGTTCATAATTCAACCGTTTTTGATATTCTGCTGGAATTTTATTTTGACCAAAGCGTTGCTGTAAGCCAGTTTGAGCCAAGTAATGCAAATATTCTTCTGAAGTTGCAAACCTTTTTTGGTGATATTTAGGCAAAACAGGCTTCTGAAAAACAACTTCTGCATTGCATTTTTCAGCAACTTGCCATGTATTATTCACTGCATCATCCAGATCAAATTCATGGTATCGCTGAAGCAATTGCTCTGCTTCAACTAAGTAATGTGATCCTTCTTGCTTAGCTAAAGGCAGCACATCCTGAATTTTATTTCCTGTAGCAATAGCACGCAAAGTTTTTTGTAAAAATTGATCATGTGGATTTAAGTATTCGCTATCTTCAGTTGCAAGTAAGGGTAAATCAAATTGTTTGCTTAAACTGCGCACATAATCAATATAATTCTGCATACTTTGATTAGCATACACGCCTAAATAAAGATCAGGCGTTAATTCTTTCAAATCTCGAATTAAATCACTACCTAATTGCTTATTTGTCTCAAATAAGTACAATAATTCGCTTTTAGTATTTGCAGGCACAACGAGCAATAAATCAGTCAAATACTTGCTTAAATCTCTTAGAGTTAAGACATTATTATTTTGTCCATTTTCAGTTAGTAGATTAATCGCACTCGATAAACGCAATAAGTTATGGTACCCCGCATTTGTTTTAGCAAACGCAAGCAAGTCATATTTCTGCGTACTATCAACTAAACCATTTAAACACAGCTGCATCCCTAAAAGTGGCTTAATTCCCGCTTTTTTAGCCAATTCATAAAAATTAACCAAGCCATATGTTACGTTTACATCAGCTAATCCTACTGCCTGATAGCCTCGTTTCTTGGCCGTTTCGATTAAATCTGGAACTTTTGTAGGACTATCTAGCAAAGTAAACGAACTTAGGTTTTGAAGTGTTGCTACTTGCATAAAATAACCACCTTTCACTGCAGAAATTTATCAAATTAAGTATAACAAATTGCATTAATCTCGTTTGAAATTGCGCCTTATTTTTGATAAAATTCTATCCGAAAGAAGGAATCAATATGGGTCGATATCTAGTCACAATTGTATGGAGCATAATCTACATGTTTGTTGTAGGCTTTATTGCTGGTCCTTTAACTCAAAGTGCCTCATTCAACACTAACGATGTCAAAACTTGCTTGGTCGTTGGCCTTATCTTCGGCATTCTTTTCTCAGCAATTATTGCAACTATTACTGCTCATTCACACAAAGACAACAGTAAATACAGTAAGTTAAAATAATTATTTTAAAATTAAAACACGTGAGAATTTCAAAGTTCTCACGTGTTTTTTTGTCTTCTTAATAGAATTTATAGTTTTTCTTGGTGTCTACTTGTACATCGCCATGAGTTAAGTATTCGCTAAACATTTGAACATAATCTTTATCAAGTGTCATTTCGATTTTGTCCATACTGTATTCAGGATAGAATCCACCACCCATTGCACGATAATTATTGACAGCTAAATGATAAATCTTATCGTCTTCAATTGGCTTGTCATGCAAAGTAAGCTTAGTCAGACGTTCACCCTCTGGCTTAGATAAATCAGCTTCATATTCAACTGGATAAAAGACATCAAAATGATAAAGCATTGGCTTAGGTTTAATCCAGCGATCGATGAAGCCAATCTTGCCATCTTTGTCTTTCTTCAAAAAGCCAGCGCTATGTTCAATAATATGACGCAATTCTTTACCAGTCAGTTTAACGCGACAAAGTTGGTTAGCATATGGATAGTTTAACAAAACATCACGCATAGTAACTGTCTCATTAAAACCTTTAGCATTTTCACTCATAACAGCAGTGGCAGAGACATCGGCTTTTGTAAACCATAATTGCATTTGTTGAATCAAGTTGATGAATGGTGCCCCCTCAATGCGGCCTTTCATGGCATTTTCAATCCGTGCAGGCTTATTTAAGTGAGCTATAGGCTTGTCTAACCATTCTTGAGTTCTCTTGTCTAAATCGGCAATTTTCTCGACTACAGCAGGATCTGGATCATAGTCCTTAGTATCAATCAACTTAGTAGTCATATTGGTAATTTTCTTAGTGTTATCATCAACATCTACAATTACTTCCGCAACTGCTTCTCCGCGATAACCTGGTTGAACAATTGCAGTATTTTTAGTAACTACATTCAAACGACGGTGTTGGTGACCAGTTAAAAAGACATCTACTTCAGGAATTTCAGTTAAAATCTTATAGCCTTCATTTTCACCACGATGTGGCTCAGTAGCTTCGCCAGTTTCTGGATCACTTTCAAATCCACCGTGGTACATTACAGCTAAAATATCTACTTGTGGCCGTAAAATTTTGGCATAATGCTTAATCTTTTCATATGCGGATGCAAATTCTAGACCAGCCACATTTTCTTTAGGTTCCCAATGAGGAATATATTGAGTGGTAATACCTAAAATACCAATCTTTAAGCCGTTTCTCTTAATGATGATATATTCACGACCAAAAAACGGCACCTTAGTTTCAGCATCTAAAACATTGTCATTAATAATTGGAGCCTTATTATTATCAACGTAATAGCTTAAATAATCTAATCCAAAATTAAAATCATGATTACCCAAACAACGTGCATCATACCCTACTGCATTATATGCTTCAGTAAATTTGCGTAAATCACTATAATCACCAGTAGAATGAGCATATGAAGCAAGTGGAGAACCTTGAAGGCAATCACCAGCATCAGTGACAACAACATTATTATCACCATACTTTTTCTTTTCAGCTTTAATCACTGAACTAACTCTGCTTAAACTAAAAGGTGCATTATAATCAGTCTTATTTTGATAATCTGTTGGCAGTAAAAAGCCATGAGTATCACTAGAGTGTAAAAATACTAATTTCATCTTTCTGTTTCCTTTTCTTAGGCATAAAAAAAGACACCATCATTCCAGGTGCCTTTTAATTAGTTATTGCCGTTATCGTTGTTATTTACAACTTGACGACCCTTGTAATAACCCTTTGGTGAAACACGGTGGCTTAAGCGGTATTCACCAGTAGTTGCATCATAGTGCATTGCTGGAACACTCAACTTAATATGACCACGACGTGAACGTTTCTTTTGTTTAGAAGTATGTCTTGCAGGAACTGCCATTTAATTGATCTCCTTTATTGTAGTCTTAAGCTTCAGGATTAATTAACCCTGAATTACTCACGTGATTCAATCATACTATTCAATTAAGAATAAATCAAGATCTATTCTTGGTTCTTCTTGTTTTTATTTAAAATTGAACCGAAATATTGCTTATCTCTCTCTTTTTTATCACGGCCGAAAAACCAAGCAATAATCATCCCAATAATTACCATCACTACCAAAATAACGATTAATGGCAATCTAACTTTAAAAAAGCCAAAATTAATTGCTACTGGTGCGGTATTTAGAACGACGAAAATTACCGCAATTAAAGCGATAATTGAGCCTATAATTAGATTCTTCTCTTTTTCCATTTCCAATTACTTTCTAGAAGCAAACTTTAAAGAAAGCTTATCACCAAGTGCTGGGAATAAGTTGTAAAGTTTTGCCAATACAGCCAAGCTTAATGGCAAATTAAGTTCACGCTTATCGCTGCCAAAGAAATGGACAACTTGCCAAGCTACATCATCTGGATCAAGCATAAACTCTTGTACATTTTCCACATAGTTGCCTGTCTTATCAGCAATGTTAAAGAAGTTAGTGTAAACAGGACCTGGGTTAACTGTCATCACTTTAACACCGAATGGCTTAAGTTCTAGACGCAGTACATTTGAGAATTGAATAACTGCAGCCTTAGAAGCACTGTAAGCAGCTGACTTAGTAGTTGGAACTTTACCAGTAATTGAACCGAAGTTAATGATTTGACCGGTCTCTTGTTCCATCATGACGCGACCGACCAATCTAGTGAAGTACATTAAACCTAAAACATTTACTTGAAACATGTTGGTTACATCTTGCATCTTTTGTTCCATAAATTCTTCGAACTTACCAAAGCCTGCACAGTTAACTAAGAAATCAATATGCTTAACTTGCTTGGTGATTTCATCAAAAGCCCTTTCAATATCATCAGGCTTGCCCATATCTGTTGGGAAAACGTAAGCTTCTGCACCAGATAATTCTCTAGCTTCTGCCGCAATTTCGTCCAGACGTTCTTTTCTTCTAGCAATCAAAATAACGGTAGCACCGCGGCCAGCACTTTCAAGAGCAATTGAACGACCAATGCCACTAGAAGCACCTGTAATAATAACAACTTTATTTCTTAATGAATCTTTCATTCTTCTGCACCTTTCATTGGAATATTAACTTGATCAAAATCATTAACTAATATTGTATTCGGGAAAACCTTCTTAGCTTGATTCTCAAGTTTTTTGGCCTTGCTACCCATATAACGAGCAGAAATATGACTCAAGCATAGCTTCTTAACATTTTCCTCTTTAGCAATTTTAGCTGCTTGAACAGAAGTTGAATGGTAATAACTATGAGCCAGCTTAGCTTCATTCCCGGCAAAAGTTGACTCATGAATTAAAACATCAGCATCCTTTGCCAAACGAGCAATACTTGGTGTAGACCGAGTATCGTAAATAATGGTGACAATTCTACCTGGCTTTTCAGCACCTAAAAAGTCCTTGCCATTTAGCACCGTTCCATCAGCTAAAGTAACTTGCTCACCTCGTTTTAATTTACCCAGAAGTGGACCGTTAGGAATATTATACTTTGCTAGTTTATCAATTAAAAGTTCACCAGGGTGAGAATCTTCCACTACTCTAAATCCAAAACTAGGTATTCTGTGATCTAATCGATCAGTATAAACACGAAATCCCTTATCCTGACAAATTAAACCTGGTTTAGATAATTCCACAAACTTAATTGGATACGATACTTTAGTTCTTGATACTTTCAATGAAATTTTAACAAATTGTTCAATACCAGCAGGACCATAAATAGTTAATGGACCTACATCCCCTTGAAAAGATCGAGTTGAAAGAAGTCCTGGTAAGCCAAAAATATGATCACCATGATTATGCGAAATAAAAATTTTCGTAACTTTTCTTAATCTAATATTTGTTCTCAAAATTTGATGTTGAGTAGCCTCCCCAACATCAAATAGCCAAATTTCATTTAATTCATCTAATAACTTAAGCGCGACACTTGAAACATTACGCTGTTTAGACGGCTGTCCTGCTCCAGTGCCCAAAAATTGTAATTCCATGAAAATCCTATTCTAAACTTAAAACTTTGAATGCTTAATAATTGTCTTAGTGATAAAGGTACTGTAATATTTAGAACCCTTAATATTCGGATGAGTATGGTCATCATAAAACCATTTAGGATGATTCTTTGAATATGAATACCAGTCAATGACTATAAGATTATGATATCGTTTTGCACCTTGTTTTAGCAAATCATTTACTGGTCTTTGCCAATCACGAGTTGGTACATGAACATTGATCCAAAATACTTTTCGTTTAGGTCCAACTTCTTGCATAATCCTATTTAAATCATCCATTGAAAATGGGCCATTCGTACCTAAGCCAATCAGCACGTTGTCGGCTAAGACACCCTGTCTCTTATAACTATCTAACAAACCAAAGGCCACATTTAATTGACGAGATACTGCGGCGTCAATCAAAGCTTTAGGCATTAGCTGCTTAAGATCATTGCTTGATCCTGCCATGACGGAATCCCCGATCGCAGTTACCTGAATTTTTTGTGCTAATTCCAAATCAAGTTGAGAAATACCATATTTAACATATGATTGATTAACTGGATTACTTTTTGCTTTCTCAGCCGCTTCTTTTATAATTTTTGATTCATTTTCTTTTTGTTTTTTCTGCTTTTTCTGCTTTTTTAACTTTTCAATTAATTTAGCATTATCTGACTTTTGTTTTTTAGCGTTACGATTTATTCTTTGCGCTAACTGACTTTTATTAAAATCTTCTGCTTTAACATGAAGAGAAATCGCAATAGCAATGCTGCCAAATATTATCACAAATGCGGCTAATACGGCTTGACCTTTCTTCACATAATTTCTAGCTTGCATATCGAAAACATGAGCAAAATATTGTTTGGTCTTCTTCCAAGTAATCTTACTCATTGGCCGCTCGATTAAACGGTATGTTATTTCACTAATAGTTAAAATTAAAATCAATTCAATGATTCGATACATGACGGGATGATCGCCCAGGTTATTAATTTTAGATTCAAAGAAAATCATTACTGGGAATTGATAAAGATAAATGCCATAACTTCTTGAACCGATCCAATCAAAAAGCTTATTAGTCATAATTTGATTCCAATGACTGCTTGGATGTGCAATTACTCCAGCAAAAATGCACACAATCAATGAAAATAGCAGCATCCCACCACAATATGCAAATGCTTGTTGTGGATTCATCGCCTTAGCAAAATACATTACCAAAAGCAAAATAAAGGAAACAAGACCTACTAAGTCTAATATGATTCTATCTTGCTTTGGCACTTCTGGATTTAACACCTCTACCGGCCAAATAACAGCTAAAGCGGCTCCCAATCCTAATGAGAAAAATCGAGTATCTGTTCCGTAATAAATTCGATTAATGTCAGTTTTAGTTAAATATAATATTGCCATTTCTAATGCTGACAAAAAAGATAGCGCTAATAAGAAGTAAAAAATTCGTTTCTTCTTTTTAACTAATTTGACTAACAAAAAGATGACTAACGGCCATATTATATAAAATTGTCCTTCGATGGACATCGTCCACAAGTTCGTAAACGGCGATTCATTATTGGCAAAACGTTCAAAATAGCTTTGACCATTATTTATTTGCCAAAAATTAAAGACATTTAGCAAATTAGCAAAAACAATTTGATTTAGTTTAGCTAATAAATTCCTTTGAAAAAGAAAAATATATGTTGCGCTTATCCATAATACTGCAATTAATTGCGGATAAAGTCTCTTAATTCTATTCAAATAAAAATGGCGATTGTTATAAGAACCAGTTTGATCATATGAATTAAGCATATGATCGGTCACTAAATAGCCTGACAAAACGAAAAAAATCGGCACTCCTAGATACCCGCCGATAAAAGAATTAGGATCAAAGTGATAAAGTATTACCCCTATAACTGCTAATGTTCTAAGTCCAGAATATCCTGTAATAAACCGATTTCTTCTCATATTCATTTCTACCCTTATTGCACGAATTCAAAGACAAATTTGCCGATGGCGACATCGTCACCATTAACTGCTCCCTTTTCACGCAATGCATCATCAACGCCTAATCTCTTAAGACGTCTTGCTAAGCGCATAATTCCGTCTTGGTGATCCAAGTTAGTCATTTGAACTAATCTTTCTAACTGTTCGCCCTTAACAACAAATTCGTGTTCTCCAACTTTTTCAATAGTAAATTCATTCTTTTGTGGTGCCTGATACTTGTATTCCTTGGTCTTTTGTACAACCTTAGGCTCTTCTTCTGCACGCTCTTTTTCTACTTCTTCAACAAGCGTTGCAGTATCATTCATAAGCTTATTGACACCTTTATGAGTTACACTGGAAATTTCATAAACAGGTTCATTGTTTTCCTCTTCTTTTAACGCCTTCTTAAATGCGGCAAGCTTTTCTTCCGCACCAGGAATATCCATTTGAGAGGCAACAATTAGTTCTCGTTTTTTGGATAAATCTGTTTCGTAATTTTTCAGCTCGTTTTTGATGGTGTGATAGTCTTCAATTGCTTCACGACCATTATTAGGGTCCATTGACACTAAGTGCAAAATTACCTTAGTTCTTTCAACGTGACGCAAAAATTGAATACCAAGTCCTACGCCTTGGCTAGCTCCTTCAATTAAACCTGGCAAATCGGCCATTGAAAAGTCACGACCATCTGGTAGAATTACCATTCCCAAGTTAGGAGTTAAAGTAGTAAATTGGTAGGCTGCAATCTTTGGCTTAGCCTTAGTGGTTACTGACAATAAAGTAGATTTACCCACTGATGGGAATCCTACTAAACCAACATCAGCCAAGAGCTTTAACTCAAGACGTAAAACTCTGTCTTCACCAGGTTCACCATTTTCTGCAATTTCAGGAGCGGTATTTACACTCGTAGCAAAGTGAATATTACCACGGCCACCGCGGCCGCCTTTTGCTACTACTAACTCTTGGCCCTTTTCAACTAGGTCGCCAATTAATTCACCAGTATTAAAATCATAAACGGTTGTCCCCACAGGCACCTTCAAGTAGAGGTCCTTAGCTGCACGACCATATTGGGATTTTATTCGACCATTTTCACCACTATCGGCTTTAAACTTGCGTCGGTAACGGAAATCCATTAAAGTACGCAAACCACTATCTGCAACAAAAATAATGCTGCCGCCGCGGCCGCCATCACCGCCTGCTGGTCCGCCATTTGGAACATATTTTTCATGGCGGAAAGCCACCATGCCATCGCCGCCTTTTCCGGCTTGGACTTCAATTTTAGTCTGATCAACAAATGTAGGCATGTTTATCTCTTCCTTCCGTCTCAATCTAACTTTTATACTATACCACACAAATACGCTCAACAGCGCGAATTCTGGGTTTTACAACATTAATTTTACAGTTTGTGCTTGGGGTAATGTCAACCCTGCTGCACGCAAATCATCCACTGATGCTTCTTTAATTTTCTTCAAGGAACCAAACTTGCGCAATAACTTATTCCGGCTCTTGGGTCCAATTCCCTTAATTGAATCTAACCGGCTAGATAAAGCATTTTTAGCATGTCTTCTACGGTGAAAAGTGATGGCAAAACGGTGAACTTCATCCTGAATTCGAGTCATTAAATAAAAGCCTTCAGATTTTGGATTCAACGGTATTAGTTTTAATGGCACGCCGTTAATCGGATCACCAAACAGCAAATGGTTAGTCCGGTGTTTGTCATCCTTTACCATACCCGCTACCGGAATATTTAAATTAAGCTCATTACGCAAAACATCCTCACAAGCATCAACCTGAATTTGACCACCGTCCATCAAAATCAAATCTGGCATCTTCTTATGTTCGCGCAATAAACGACCATATCGACGGCGAACAACTTCACGGGTATTGCGAACTTCATCGCCTCCGTTTTGATGTTCAACTTCGCCTTTTAACTTATATTTACGGTAAGCCGTTTTATCAGGTTCTCCATCTTTGAATACTACTAAAGCAGAAACTGGATCTGCTCCTTGAATGTGCGAGTGGTCAAAACTTTCAATAATGTGGCCATATGGCAAGCCTAGTGCATCGAAGATTTCTTTTTGGGCACCTTTGGTCTTACGGTTGCCTAGTTCTAATAATCTAAACTTATCGTCTAACTTCAACTTAGCATTGTCTTTAGCCATATCAAGCAAGGACTTCTTTTGACCACGCTGAGGAGTTCTAACCGGTACTGTTAAAACCTCTGCTAAAGTAGCATTATCAAATCCTGCTGGAATCAATACTTCTTTAGGAAGAACACGGTTTTTTTGACCATAAAATTGCACAATAAAAGAAGTAAAGGCGTCTTCTGGATCAGTGGTGTCAGTCAATGGAAACATGCGCGTCTCACGCCGCAATAATTTGGCCTGACGCAAGAAGAAAATCTGAATAGAAATCCATGATTTATCAACATAATAGTTAAAAATATCACGTTGAGTATTATCATTAGAAATAATTTTCTGCTTTTCAACAGTTTCTTCAATATATTTTAACTGATCACGTATCTCCGCAGCTCTTTCAAATTCAAGCTGTTCAGAAGCCTGCTCCATTTTTTGAGTTAAATCTTGCTTAACTGCACCGATATCTCCATTCAAAAAACGTTTGATCTTTTTAATCTGCTCATCGTACTCCTTTTGAGGAACCTTTTTAAAGCAAGCACCTAAGCATTGCCCCATATGATAATAAAGACATGGGCGTCCTTGATAACCATGACAGCGTCTTAATGGAAAAACTTTTTGAATAAACTTCAAGGTAGCCTGTGCAGCATAGACATTGGGATAAGGCCCAAAATAGTAGCCACCATCTTTACGTACAATACTTGTTAAACGTGTCTGAGGATCATGTTCCCGTGTAATTTCAATATACGGATAGCCTGTCCCTTGCTTTAATTGCACATTGTAATATGGTTGGTATTTCTTGATTAAAGTAATTTCTAATAAAAAGGCTTCTTTGTCTGTAGAAACAGTAATGATGTCATAATCTCTAATTTCACGAACAAGTTCTGCCCTTCGTCCTACTTGTTTGCTTTTAAAATAAGAACGTACTCTATTTTTTAGATTTTTAGATTTGCCAACATAAATAACCGTACCATTAATATCTTTCATCAAATAACAGCCCGGTTTCTCTGGTAAAAGTTTTAATTTATTTTCAATTAATTGTGTTGCCATTATTCTCATCCTAACAAAAATTCGTATGTAATAGTGTACCACAGCTTTTTTAAGAAGATATTAACTTTGCTCACAAGCCATAGCTATTTATATCAAAATTTGCTAAATTAAATGTACATTGTTATAGAAATATAGAGGATACATGATGACTAATTTTGTTTTTGACTTAATCAACCAATTTGGCTACATGGCCATCAGTTTTCTAATTGCTATCGAAAACGTTTTTCCGCCAATTCCTTCCGAAGTAATTCTTTCTTTCGCTGGCTTTGCTACACACCACTCACAAATGACAGTTGTGGGAACAATTATTGCCTCTACTATTGGTGCAGTACTTGGAGCCTTAATTTTATACGGTGTTGGTTGGTTCCTAAATGAAGAGCGTTTAGAACGCATCCTAGATCACAAAGCGTTCAAAATGCTTGGCTTTAAAAGAGGAGATGTACAAAAGGCCATTAATTGGTTTGATAAGTATGGCACAGGCGCTATTTTCTACGGACGCTGCATCCCTGTCGTACGAAGCTTTATCTCTATTCCAGCAGGAACCGCAAAAGTAAAAATGTCTAAGTTCTTAATTTACACTACCTTAGGAAGCTTAGTCTGGAATACAATTTTAGTAGCTTTAGGTTCATACATGGGAGAAAAATGGCAAGTTATTGTTACTATCTTTGAAGAATACTCTTTAATCATTGCCGGCTTAAGTGTGGTCACAATGATCTGCTTTTCATTCAAGTGGTACAAACAAAAAATTAAGAATTAACACAAAAAGTCCTATTTATTGCAAAATAGGGCTTTTTATTCTTCAAAAAATTAAAAATATAATGTAAAATTAATCTAACTTTATTTTAAGGGATGATGTAATGAGATTTAATATTTTCAGAAAACAAAGCATTCAAAATTATCTAGGTAAAGATATTAAATTTGCCAAGACAATGAATGCAGTAGACTTAATGTCCCTCGGGGTAGGTGCTGTAATTGGTACTGGGATTTTCATCTTACCAGGAACAGTAGCAGCTACCCTAGCCGGGCCAGGTGTAAGTTTATCATTCGTAGTAGCTGCTATAGTTTGTGCGCTTGCAGGGATGTGTTACGCCGAATTTGCTTCAGCTATTCCAGTTGCTGGTAGTGCCTATTCATACGGGAATATTGTGTACGGTGAATTTGCCGGCTGGATTATCGGTTGGGCTTTAATTCTTGAATACATGCTCTCTGTAGCTACAGTAGCCGCTGGTTGGTCCTCTTATTTCAGCTCTTTTATTAGTCCATTCGGCCTCAAAATTCCCCATGCCGTTTCAGGGCCAATGGATCTAAGTCATGGTGTTTATTTTGACCTAGTGTCCGTTTTAATCATTCTCTTGATCAGTATTTTGCTTTCTCGAGGAATGAAAAATTCAATTAAGATCAATATCGTAGCAGTATTTATCAAAATTGCTATTATCTTAATTTTCATCTTTGCCGGCTTACACTTTATTAAACCAGCAAATTATCATCCATTTTTGCCATATCATTTTTCAGGCGTAATCAAGGGAGCAACCACGGTTTTCTTTGCCTTTCTTGGATTCGATGTAGTTTCTTCTTCCGCTGCCGAAGTTAAAAATCCTAAGAAAAACATGCCACTAGGAATTATTGGTACTTTAGCAATTGCAGCTCTGCTATACTTTGGCGTATCAATTGTCTTAACAGGAATGGTTAACTATACCAAATTAAACGTTTCTAACCCTGTTGCTTTTGCTTTACAATACGTTCACCAAAATTGGGTGGCAGAATTGCTGTCATTTGGGGCAATGCTCGGAATGGCTACTATGATGTTGACTATGATTTATTCAAGTTCTCGTTTAATTTATGCCATGGCTAGAGATGGCCTGCTTCCAACTACTTTCAGCAAGTTAGACAAAAAACACAATTCTCCTCAAAACGCATTAGTAGTAGTAACTATTATTATTGCTCTTGGTGCAGCATTCTTCTCAGTAGATCAATTAGCTAACTTGGTTAACTTCGGTACTCTTTTTGCCTTTACGTTAGTATCTTTCGGTATTTTAAAACTAAGAAAAAGAACAGATATTACCAACGATGGCTTCAAAGTTCCAGGTTATCCATACTTACCTATTATTTCTAGTTTAATCTGTATCTTTATGATTTGTCATTTAAGTTCTGAAGTATATCTAATGGCTGTCATTTGGCTAGTAATTGGAACTGTTATTTACTTTGTCTACGGCTACCATCACAGCCAACTCGATCACGACTAACATACCCAAAATTATGTAAAATAAAAACAGCAATTTCAAAATTGCTGTTTTTTATATTGTCTTTACGCGTGGTGCTAGTTAAATCGTTCTAGGCAATATGCCATATTATAAGCTAAAATGGCTATTTCTAGCCGCTGCTGAAAACCAGCTAAGCTCCTTGCTCGGTTATTTTCAGCGTTATAGTAACTGAGCAAAGAAAAATCGCTTTCAATTGTTCTTCTAATTGCCATCAGTTGATGATCGTTATGCTTTTTAGCGCCTTCCATGTTTCTTCGATATGGTGTCCAAAGCACATAGCCCATACCTTTTAACTCGGTAGCTAAATCTTTTCCTAAGTAGCCTTCATCGCCCAAAAGATAATGGTTAATTGGATGAGCATTAATCATCAATTCTACTGTTTCTTTGGCATCATGCACTGATGCTCTAGTGACTGCGTAGTCAAGCACATAGCCGTCATCACTTACTAGCGCGTGAACCTTGAAGCCGTAATAATAGATTTTTTTAGTGGCTTTATAGCCGATATCAGCTATGCCACGAAAGATCTTGACGCGATAGTTGCGGATGGGCTGACAAACTGGAACTGGGAAGCTGTCAATGATTAAGAATTCTCCAGCTGTTTTTACTTCTTGATTCCAATCTTGACGGATACAGCGCATTAAAGGCATAAGCATTCGTGCCCGACGATTAAAGCGAGAATGAGACAAACCGACAAAGAATTTACAAAATCTTCTTTGAGATTCGATACCAATTTCAGTTTGCCAAATAAGCATCGCTAAGATAGAGCTGTCAGAAATTTTAACCTGATCAACATTTTTACGGTGCTTCAATTCATCAGGAGCACAAAACTTGTACAAGGAACGACAAATTACATTTAGACGAGCAAAGCTAACTTGTAAATGGTGAGAAAAACGATCAAGCTTGAGGTAGTTCAATTAGATCAGACTCTTTTCTATTTAATTTAAGTTACAACTTGAGTCTAATCCGATTGGACTTTTTTATTAACTAAAACGACTTAACTAGCACCACGCGTATTGTCTTTAATTAATTTGATTGATGGCTTTGCCATCCTTAAAGAAGGATAAAACATTATTGGCTGCTTCTTTAGATAAATTAAATCTAGCAACATGAGTAGCTGAACCAACATGTGGAGTCATAATTACATTGTCCATCTCCACTAATTCTTGTCTAGGATGTGGCTCTTTTTCAAAGACATCTAATGCTGCACCAGCAATTTCATCATTCTTTAAAGCAGAAATCAAAGCGTCACTATCAACTAAAGAACCGCGAGCTACATTGATTAAAAATGCAGTGTCCTTCATTTGTTTAAACACATCGGCATTAATAATGTGGTAAGTTTCATCGGTTGCAGGAGCATGTAAACTTAAGAAATCAGCATTCTTAATTAATTCATCAAAGTCAACATACTTAGCATCAAGTTCTGCTTCAATTTTTTCATCAAGTTGATGACGATTATGATAGATAACCTTCATCCCCAATGCCTTAGCAAAACGAGCAACTTGCTGACCGATTCTACCCATGCCTAAAATTCCCAAGGTTTTGCCTTCGATTGAATAGCCTTGATTATCATATTCATCAGCATTTAAAAATACGCCTTCACGTAAAGTATGATCATAGTAACGAATTCGACGTGCAGAAGCTAAAATCATTGTTAGAGCTAATTCAGCAGTTGGACGCAGAACACTTTCAGGACAATTTGAAACTACAATTTCGTTTTCCTTTGCATATTCCGTATCTACATGATCAAAGCCAACACCATATGTTGAAATTATTTTTAAATTTTTGGCTGCGTCGATCATTTGCTTATCAAAAATCATCTTAGCAACAATTACACCATCATATTCGGCGATATGATCTAAAACCCATTGGCGATCATCATCTGGACGATGACCTACAGGTCCAATAGTTATATCACATACTTCTTTTAAGTCTGTCAAGGCGTCGTCTCTTAAGCCACCTAAAACTAAAATTTTTGCTTTACTCATCTTTATTAACTTCTATTTAAGTATTCTTTTCTTAAGTCAAGATACTACTAATTTGTTTAAATTAACATCTATTTTGCAAATTTATTAATTGCAAGAGCTACGCCATCATGATCACAATCAGCGGTTACGGCATCGGCATGCTCTTTAGTATAATCAACTGCATTGCCCATTGCCACTCCGACACCAGCATATTCTAGCATGGGTGCATCATTTGCCTGATCACCTAAAGCCATAACATTTTTGGGAGCGATTTTCAAATAATCGCACAGTCTTCTTAGTCCAGCCCCCTTATCAACTCCGGCTGCAGTCGCTTCATAATAAAATGGCTCAGTTTTAGAAAAAACTACCCGATCCTTCATCTTTTGAAATAATGGACTCGTAATTTTACTATCTAAGTAATCTGGATCATCAATATACATACATTTAATAAGTGGAATGTGGCGCATCTCTTCTTGAGTTCGATAAGACACTTCTAATTTAACTACACGCGAATTATAAATTGTATAATGTCCTAAATCTCGATTAGCTGTGTAAATTCGATCTAGGCTTACGCTGTGAAAATGCAAGTTCAATTTACGTGCAATTGCTTCAAGATCAATATAATCATCATATTTCAAGCCTTGTTTGAAAATAACCTGACCATTGGTTGATTCAACTACTGCCCCATTAAAACTGACCACATACTCATTATCTTGCTTATTTAAGCCTAGTTCATCTAAATACCACTGTGCACCAGATAGAGGACGACCTGTACAAATAACTATTTGTTTACCTTCATCTCTAGCAGCCAAAACGGCTTTTTTAACTGCTGGCGTTATTTCTTTTTTAGAATTAACTAAGGTCCCATCAATATCGATTGCTATTAATTTTATTTCGTTCATTTTTCTTTCTTAAAATAAATAAGTATCGTTTATCGCAATACTTATTAAACAGCTACATTTTGGTCATTCTCCTTGAGCTTGACCAATTTTTTCATATCCTCATCACTAATTTGAAAATTGATATTCAAATTTTCTTTCATTTCCGCAACATTATCGCTCTTTGGCAATACAATGCATCCAAGTTGTAAATCAAAGGCTAACATTAATTGAGCCGGACTTACATTATATTTCTTCGCATATTTATTTTCGGATCTTTAAGTAATCGTCCATGTGCTAATGGTAAATAAGCTTCAATTTTAATATCCAAATCATTGCAATATTTCATCAAATCCATTGGTACCTTATTAATATGGACCTCAATTTGATTAACTACAGGCTTTATCGTGCCATTATTGACAATATTTGCCACGTCTTCTTGCAAAAAATTAGATACGCCAATTGATCTAACCTTACCTGCTTTTACAGCTTCCTCCATTGCACGCCAATTTTCTAGATTTCCTTCAAAATGGCGGTCGTTGGTTCGATTTACTTCAATCCAAGGTTTTGCGGTGAATGAATAAGCAATAAATCAATATACTCCAAGCTAAAACGGTCTAAGGCTTCGTCTATCGCTTCCTTAGTACCTTCATAGTCTTTAACCGCAGTTGGCAACTTAGTTGTTAAAAATATATCACTACGTTCAATATCGGAGTTCCAAATACCTTTACCGACTCCCCTTTCATTGCCGTAGTCCTTGGCAGTATCAAAGGCACGGTAGCCAACATCAATTGCCTGGCGTACTGTTTTTCTAACATCATCATTATTGATTAACCAAGTTCCCAATTGAATTTGAGGAATTTCTACTCCGTTATTAAGCGTCAAAGTCTTTCCAAATTTCACACTTTCACACCTCTATACCTTTGTTTTAGATGTCTCTACTTTTCAAAAATCAATCCATGAATAGCTTTTTACTTCCATGCTATATTTAGCATACATCAAAGTATAATCAAATCCTATACATATATTTATTTTTTCGTATGGGTTTCAACATCTTTTTCTTCAGCTTAAGCATTGATATAAAGCAACTATTATAGCTTTATTATTTGCTTAGCTAAAGTATATATAATATACAAATATAGTTATAAAAAAAGAAAGAGCTGATTTACGTTTCATCAACTCTTTCTCTTCAGTCTCT
>NZ_PCYT01000039.1:0-16606 GCF_002553735.1 Lactobacillus sp. UMNPBX17 | reverse complement strand
GAATAGCCTTCATGATGATGAATTTAAGCAAATATTGGAACAGAAGATGGTCAAAAGACCAATTTTCTTTGTTCAAAAATAAAAATAGACAGAAAAAGACGGTCAAGCAACTCAAATTAAGAGTTGGATTGATCGTCTTTCAGTATCTAAGGGTTAGTTTTTTCCCAGACACTTTTTGTGCAGAAATTGAATTAGTTTTGCATTTCTGCAAAGTTGTTTGATCTGAAATTAAAATAAGAGTATTATAAAAATATAAAAAATGAGATAATTATAAGCTTTTAATTCGGTGAAAAAGTTCAGAAAAATTATGAGATACTTTAGGCAGATTAAGTACCTCAGGTAAGGAAACTATAAACAAAATTAATTCTTCATTATCTTTGTTTAGACGATAATAAAGAAGCTCTTTTAAGGAATTCATTTTGATTTGTAAGTAACTACTTAAGAAGCGGTATTGAATATGATTAAAAAAGATCTTCAATGAGGAATAATTATGAAGCAAAAATTTATATATCTTCGAGATATTTTTAAAGGGCACTCATCTTTGTGGCTAGGCTTAGTGATAGCTAGTGGTTTTACTGGCTTAGATGGTATTATCTCTCCCGCTGTTATGGGGATGCTCACGAATATTTTAACAAAACGTCAGTTTAATCAAGTTTGGTTAGTTATTGCACTTTTCTTTGTGGCAATGACGTTTACTAATATTGCTTTTTGGTTTTGGCAATATTTTAATTTAAAAATTATTCGAGTTGCTAATACCAAATTGCGTGCAGATGCTTATGATAAGTTTATTACTGCCAGTGATAATCGCGATGAATCGAAAGTAATTTCCTTTATAGATGTAGATGTAAAGCAAATTGAAAATCAGTTTATCAATGCGGTAGTAATGGTAATTTATTGCTTTGAGCAAGCATTGATCACTTTAATCTATATTCTTTATATTAATTCTTGGGTAGCATTGGTTTACCTTGTTTGTGGTTTTTTACCAACGGTTGTTCCCAGGCTTACTAAAAAATGGCTAGAAAAGGGAACCAAGAAGTGGTCCGCTAAATATAAGAAGTATAACTTAGAAGTTTCGGAAGGAGTTAAAGGTTTTCATCTGATTAATAATTATGGCGTTACAGCTAAGATGCAAAAGCTAATTACACATTCGCTTAAGCAAGAAGAAAATGCGTATTTTAAAATGAACTTGCATCAAGAAACTTCACGTTTATTATCAAATACCACTTATGTGATTTCAACAATTATTGCCCTATTAGTTAGTGTGTTGTTTATTATGAATGGTCAAATCACAGTTGGTGCCTTTATTTCGCTATATTTGGCAGCCGATAGGGTAACGAGTCCTATTTTGAGTTCTGTTCAGTTCTTGAATCAGATTAATTCGTCCACTCCACTTTTGGAAGCAGAGATTGATAAATCTAAGCAGCAGCAAATTAATAATTTAACTTATCAAAATCTATCTAAGGATCTTTTACTTGAATTTGATCACGCTAGTTTTGGGTATGATCATGCATTGATAAAAGATATTAATTTTGCTGTTAAAGGTAATAGTCATGTGATGATTGAGGGACCATCTGGTGTGGGAAAGTCAACAATTTTCAAAACTTTATTAAATGAAATACCACTCTTTTCAGGAGAAATTCTAGTTAATTCTAAGTTAAATGATAATGAGTTGAAGCATCAAACTGGTATCATTAGTCAAGATACGTTTATTTTTTCAAAAAGCTTGCGCTTTAATTTGACATTAGGCGAAGATTTCTCTGATGAAGACATGATTGCAATCTTACGAAAGGTTGAATTGGATAAATTTGCCTCAACAGAAGGACTGGATACTAGATTAGGTGAGAATGGAGTCCATCTTTCTGGAGGTGAAAAGCGTAAAATTGAATTAGCTCGTGCATTATTAAGAAAGAAGACAATTTTATTATTAGATGAGGCCTTGTCGGGATTAGATCATCAAAGTATGCAGACTATATTTCAGTTAATTGTTGATTTCAAAGGTACTGTAATCGACATTGAGCATAATTTAAGTGACGAGTATAAGCAAAAATATGGGCAAATTTTAGAGTTGACTAATTAAGTAGCCCAGTTGCTCTAGCTTCCTATTGATTTGGCAATTTCTTCATAAAGTTGTAAACTGTGAAAAAAGACAAAATGGAGAAAATTATGACTGAAAAAAAAGAAGAAAAAGAATCATGGGGTAAGTTTTTCCTAGATATCTTAATTATCTGGGGTATTTTATTTGGCGTTTATATGTTGCTCTTCCACTTCGTTTTGAGCAACGATACGGTGTCTGGTCCATCAATGCAACCAACCTTTCAAAATGGTGATCGATTGATTGCGGAACGTCATGCACAAATCAAACGTGGTGAAGTGGTCATTGTTAAAGCCCCAGATGAACCAGGTGCTTTGTACATTAAGCGTGTTATTGGTTTGCCTGGTGAAAAAATCGTCAGCAAAAATAATCAAATCTACATTAATAATAAAAAGATTGCTCAACCTTGGTTGAAACAAGGAACGAAGTTAATTGATAATGGCTCAGATACATTTTATTCTGAGACTCAGAATTTTACTATGCAGTCACTGATGCGGGCGCGGACTTACCAGCAATACTTTACTAGAGCGCAGATTAAATATGTGCAGGATACTGGGCGCATTCCGAAAGGAACATATTTCGTAATGGGTGATCACCGGAGCGTTTCTAAGGATAGCCGTTATATCGGAACCATTAAGCGTAGTAGTATCGTTGGCGTAGTTAAAGTACGTTACTGGCCGTTGAACCAATTTAAAGTTTACTAATAATGAAGATATTCCTAAGGGAATATCTTTTTTAGATAAAAAATAATTGCATGAATTGGCATAAGACTATATAATTCAAAAAAAGCAAACTTGATGGAGCAACATGTTTCATTTAAAAAACATGCCGCTCCATTTTTTATTTTGAGGAAGGTGCGAGTAATTATGGATGAGAAGCCGAGATTAAAACGTGGGCTTAAGAGTCGTCACGTAACAATGATTGCAATAGGGGGAGCCATTGGTACTGGCCTATTCTTAGGTTCTGGTTCAGCCATTCATAGTGCTGGCCCTTCAATTATTTTGTCGTACTTAATCGTAGGGATTATCACCTTTTTTATGATGCGTGCTTTAGGAGAGCTTATTTTAGCCGATCCTGATAGTCATTCATTTTTAGAATCAATCAAAAAATATTTAGGTAAGCGTGCCGAATGTACTGGGCTTGCTGGCTTAGTTTAGCTATGGCTGATTTGACTGCGACAGGAATTTATTTAAGATACTGGTTTCCGTGGCTACCGCAATGGGTTGGCCCTTTAGTAATTGTGATCTTATTGATGTTGATTAACATGGTAAATGTCGGATTATTTGGTGAACTGGAAAGTTGGTTCTCAATGATTAAGGTAATGGCAATTGTAGTCTTAATCATTACCGGTGCTGTAATGTTGTTACTTCATACGCATGTAAAGGGCGGTTATGTTTCACTAACTAATTTAGTTAATCATGGTGGCTTTTTCCCAACTGGGATTTGGGGCTTTCTTTTATCATTTCAAATGGTTGTTTTTGCCTTTGTTGGGGTAGAAATTGTAGGTCAAACTGCTAGTGAAACAGCTAATCCGCAAAAGGATATTCCTAAGGCAATTAACACTTTGCCAGTTAGAATCGGCCTTTTTTATGTGGGCTCAATGTTGGCAATTATGTCTGTTTATCCATGGAATCACATTACAACTACTTCAAGTCCCTTTGTCCAGGTCTTTACCGGCATCGGTGTTACAGCGGCTGCAGGGATTTTAAATTTTGTCGTTTTGACTGCAGCTATGTCAGCGACTAATAGTGCAATCTTTTCAACTAGTCGATCACTTTATTCATTAGCACGTAACGGCCATGCACCTAAAAGACTAGGTGAATTGACCAAAAAAGCAATTCCAATGAACGCTTTGATGACCTCTTCATTAATTTTATTTGTAGTAGTTGCCTTAAACTATTTAATGCCAGCAGAAATATTCTCCGTTGTCTCAACTGTTTCAACAATTTGTTTTGTGATTGTTTGGATCATGATTATGGCAGCACATATTGTTTATCGCAAACAGAATAAGCAGAATTTAGGCAGCTTTAAAATGCCGGGCTACCCAGTAACTAGCTGGCTTACGCTTGCCTTTTACATTGGTATTTTAATCTTATTATTCTTTATCAAATCAACGCAGCTGGCTTTGATTATTTCGATTTTATTTGCAATCTTTTTAGCGATCAGCTACAGTTTTGTTCGAAAAAATGATAAGGTATAGTGATTAAAGATAAATGAGAATAGATATATTTCCTAGGAAATTTTTACAGATGCTAAAGAAAGGAAGTTGGAAATGGCGAAGAAAGCACCTGAATTAAAGCGGTCGATGACAGCCGGACAGATGGAAATGATCTCACTTGGAGGAGCAATTGGTGTTGGACTATTCATGGGGGCTAGCTCAACCATTAAGTGGACCGGTCCTTCAGTACTGCTAGCTTATATTTTTGTTGGGGTTATTTTGTATATCGTAATGCGGGCATTAGGTGAGATGCTTTATGTTGATCCAGGTACTGGTTCTTTTGCAGACTATGCTTCAGAGCATGTGCATCCAATTGCCGGCTATTTAGCCGAATGGGCAAACGTGTTTCAATACATTGTTGTCGGAATTTCTGAGGTGGTGGCAACAACAGAGTATTTGCGCTTTTGGTGGAAAGGCACCTCTGATTGGGCTGCCGGCGTAATTATTATTTTATTTTTGCTGGTGGCTAACTTAGCTAGTGCGAAAGCTTATGCAACCTTGGAATTCTGGTTTGCCATGATCAAGGTTGTAACGATTATCTTAATGATTTTGCTTGGCTTTGCGGTAATTCTATTTGGCTTTGGTAATGGCGGTCATCCAGTAGGCTTTTCTAACCTGTGGAGTCATGGCGGCTTCTTCACTGGTGGTCTCAAGGGCTTCTTTTTCTCAATGGCCATTATTGTTGGTTCTTATGAAGGAATTGAGCTAATTGGGATTTCAGCTGGTGAAGTATCTGATCCGCATAAGGCCATTGTTAAAAGCGTGAAGTCAGTATTGTGGCGGATTTTGATCTTTTATGTTGGGGCAATTTTTGTGATTGTCACAATTTATCCATGGAATAAATTAGATAGCATTGGCTCACCGTTTGTAACGACCTTTGCCAAGGTGGGAATTACCGCGGCAGCTTCAGTAATTAACTTTGTAGTTTTGACTGCAGCTTTGTCCGGTGCAAACTCAGGAATTTATTCATCAAGTCGAATGTTGTATAAATTGGCACACGAAGGTGAAGCACCTAAGACTTTTGGTCACGTATCTAAGAGAATCGTGCCTAGTCATGCGATCATTGGAATTACCAGTGGAATTTTCGTTGGTTTTATGCTTAATGTGTTAGCCCAATTTTTGAATAAATCATTGGCTAATATCTTCGTGATTGTCTATAGTTCGTCTGTTTTGCCAGGGATGGTAGCTTGGTTTGTGATCCTGCTAGCAGAGTTACGCTTTAGACGAAAGAATCCACACTTGATGGAGAATCACCCGTTTAAATTGCCGCTTTATCCATATTCAAATTACTTTGCTTTGATTATGCTGGTAGTAATTGTTGTCTTCATGTTCATTAATCCGGAGACGCAAATTTCAGTAGCGGTTGGTGCAGCAGTGTTGATTATTGCGGCACTGATTTATGTGGTTAAGCATCAAAAAGATAAATAAAATTGAGTAGTAGGTAAGAAGCCTGCTGCTTTTTTATTGCAGTAAGATACATAGAGATACATAAAGATACACAAATTAATTCAAGATACATAGAGATACACAAAAATACACAAAAATAATATAATAAACATAAAAGATAGAGTAATTGATGAGGTGATAAAATGAACAATCCATTTAATCCTAGTTTTGGTAGAATTCCCGCTGTTTTTTTGCATCGAGGTCAATTGATTGATGATGTGGTTAATGAAATAAATAATCCAAATAGTCCATATAAGATTTCGATTGTTTACGGGATGCGTGGAGTCGGCAAAACTACATTTTTGACTGAGGTTGGCAAAAGAGTTGAAAAGAATCCTGACTGGATCGTTGTTGATTTGGCTATGGGATCAAATTTAATGGCAGCTTTAGTTGATAGTATGTATATGAAAGCTGGAAATGAATTACAAAAAATCTTTGAATCTATTAAAGGCTTAAATTTTTCTGCCTTTGGTTTACAGCTTTCTGCAGAGATAAGTCAGCCTACTTTTTCTACTTATCAAGGTATTTTGACAAATATGTTCGATAAGTTAAGAAAAAAGGGGATTAAGGTTTTAATTACTTTAGACGAAGTGAAGTCTAATCGTGAATTAAAAGATTTTGCAGGTTATTATCAATTATTAAATCGAAAAGATTATCCTGTGGCCTTAATGATGACAGGGCTTCCTGAAAATATATCTGAGTTACAAAATGAAGATGTAATGACTTTTTTATTGCGCGGAAAAAGAATAGCTTTATCTGCTTTAAACTTAGCTCAAATCGAAGTTAGTTATAACAATGTATTTAAACAATCAGGATTTCAGGTAACAGAAGATATTCTTAGCAAAATGGCGCTAATGACAATGGGTTATTCGTATGCCTTTCAATTATTGGGCTATTTGGTTTGGAATAGTGCAAAAAAAAATAAAATAATTGATCAAAATCTGCTAGATAAAATTAAGCCAGAATATCTAGTTGAATTAGATCAAAACGCATATACGAAGATTTTTAGTAGTCTATCAAAACAAGATAAAAAATTTGCTTTAGCAATGGCCCAGAGTTCAGAACAACGTGTTTCGATCAAAGAAATTCGTGAACGATTAAACCGCCCAAGCAATTTTGTAGCTAATTATCGTAGACGCTTGTTAGACGATCAGATTATTAAGTCAACTAACTATGGTGAAGTTGCATTTACGCTTCCGTTTTTCAAAGAATATGTTTTGCAACAACATCGATTTGAACAAGGATTATAAAAAGCAGAATAATCAAAATTAAAGCTACAATCAGTATTTTTAATTGTACTTTTTGCATAAATTTCTCTATAATATTACATACAAAAAGTAAGCAAAAGGAGGAGCATAAATGACAAAACCAATTATCGGTATCTCAGGTTCTGTAATTATTGACGATGGAGGAATTTTCCCTGGTTATCATCGTAGTTATGTGAACGAAGACTATGTAGATTCAGTAGTTCAAAATGGTGGTGTGCCTTACATTATTCCATTTACTGAAAATGATGAGGTAATTCGTGAACAGCTTAATCATGTTCAAGGCTTGATCTTATCTGGTGGGCATGATGTTGATCCACGTTTTTATGGCGAAGAACCAATGCAAAAGATTGGTGCTACTTGGCCTGAACGCGATCATTTTGATATGCGCTTGTTAAAGTTAGCAGAAGAAAATGGTATTCCGGTACTCGGCATTTGTCGTGGTGCTCAAATTATTAATGTGGCTCATGGCGGTACGCTTTACCAAGATCTTTCATACAGAAAAGAACTTACTTTGAAACACATGCAAGGTCATACGCCAACTTTGCCTACTCATAGTATGGAAGTGGAAGCTGATAGTAAATTGGCTGAAATTTTGGGCAAAACTGAATTTCGCGTTAATTCTTTCCACCATCAATTAATTAAAGACGTTGCACCAGATTTAAAAGCAGTGGCAACAGCTCCTGATGGTGTGGTTGAAGGGCTAGAAAATAAACAAGGTAATGTCATTGCCGTGCAGTGGCATCCTGAAATGTTGCACCGTAATTCCGATGTAGCGTTTATGAATAACTTATTTAAGTTTGTTGTTGATAATGCAAAGTAAGGAAGCAAATAGATGAGTGAAAAAACAGGAGATAAATTAGGCTTTTGGTCAATTGTGCTGTTAGCGATTAATGCCATTATTGGTTCGGGTATTTTTTTAACACCTGGTAGTGTAGTACAACAAGCCGGTAGTAAAGCCTTAGTTGTATATTTAATTGCGGCAATTTTTGCAGCGATTCTGGCCATTTCGTTTGCGGCAGCTTCAAAGTATGTCACTAAATCTGGTGCTGCCTATGCTTATTCCAAGGCCGCTTTTGGTAAAAAAATTGGCTTTTATATGGGAGTTCTGCGTTACTTCTCAGCCAGTGTAGCTTGGGGCGTAATGGCTGTTGGGGTAATTAAGTCAACTATTTCAATTTTTGGCGGAAATCCCAATAAGGCAATAAATGTCACAATTGGCTTTTTGATCTTGATGGCAATTATTACCGTGATCAACTTGTTTGGTCAAAAAGTAGTTAAGTATGTAATGAATTTAGCCACGATCGGTAAGTTGGCTGCATTGGTGTTAATTATTATTGCTGGAGTAGTTTTGTTAATTACTACTGGTGCATCAAGCAACCTAGGACAAGTAGATCAATTGACTCAGAATGGTCAGAAAATTGTGCCAACTTTAACTACAACTACCTTTGTCATGGCAATTGTTTCAGCCTTCTATGCCTTTACCGGCTTTGAATCAGTAGCTTCTGGTTCAGAAGATATGAAGAACCCTGAAAAGAACTTGCCACGAGCAATTCCATTGGCAATCTTAATTATTGCGGTTGTCTATATCGGCGTTGTAGCGGTAGCGATGGTACTTAATCCACGCGCTTTAATGACGACTAAGCAAGTTGTAGCGATTGCGGCTATTTTTAATAATGAAATCTTACGTGATGTGATCTTAGTTGGTGCCTTGGTTTCAATGTTTGGGATCAACGTAGCTTCCAGCTTTAATGCTCCACGTATTCTGGAAGCTATGGCTCGAGAGGGTCAGATGTCACAAGCTTTAACTAAGAGAACTAAGAATAACTTCCCAATTAGAACTTTCTTTATCTCTGTTGGCTTGGCAATTTTGATTCCGATGGCCTTTGAATACAATATGGTCAACTTGATTACTTTGAGCGCGATGGTTAGATTCTTAGGTTTCATCGTGGTACCTCTAGCAGTTATTCAATTTTACCGTGGTAAGGCAAAAGAAGATATCTTAAAGGCTAATAAGAGCGTTATGACTGATGTTATTGTGCCAATTTTATCTGTTGTGATTGTGATCTTCTTGTTAGTTGAATATAACTGGAAGGCACAATTTGGTGTAGTAAACGCAGCAGGGCAAGTTATCGGTGTTAACTGGTATGCCATTGCGATGATGGTCTTTGGCTTTGTATTGTTGCCACTCATTATGGCTTGGATTTCTAGAAGAGAACGGAAATAAAATCAATAGAAAAAAGATCCTACATTTTGCAGGATCTTTTTTGGTATGTAAAAAAATCTTAAAATTACAGCAACTTAATATCGTCAGCTTCACAAGCCTCAACCATATCTTCTGGCCAAATAGAAGCTTGTACTTCACCAATGTGAGCCTTACCTAACAGCAACATACAGAGACGAGATTGACCGATTCCGCCGCCGATTGAATAAGGTAATTCACCCTTCAAAAGCATTTGGTGGAATGGCAATTTTTCGCGATCTTCGCAATGTGCCTTCTTTAGTTGTTCACGTAAGCTTTCCTCACTAACACGGATCCCCATTGAAGAGATTTCAATCTTACTGTTAAGCGGTTCATACCAGAAGACTAAGTCACCGTTTAATTGCCAATCATCGTAGTCTGGTGCACGGCCATCGTGTGGTTCACCACTACGCTTTAACTTGTCACCAATTTTCATAATAAAGACGGCTTTTTCTTCTTTAGCAATCTTATCTTCACGTTCTTCTGGAGAAAGATCAGGCCAGCGATCTTCTAATTCTTGAGTAGTAATAAATGAAACGTGATCAGCTAGGCGATAAGTAGAGCCTGGGTAGCGTGCAGCAACCAGCTTTTCAGTTGCCTTAATTGCCTTAAAAATGTTCATCACAGTAACTTCAAGTGTGTCGGTGTTGCGTTCTTGTTTACTAATAATCTTTTCCCAGTCCCATTGGTCAACATAGATGGAGTGGAAGTTATCAAGATCTTCGTCCCGGCGGATGGCGTTCATGTTGGTGTAAAGTCCTTCATGCATTCCGAAACCATAGCGTTTCAAAGCCAATCTCTTCCATTTAGCCAATGAGTGAACTACTTCGATAGTATCTTCTTTAGGCATTGCCTTCATGTCAAAGGCAACGGGACGTTCAACACCATTTAAGTTGTCGTTTAAGCCGGTCTTTTTTTCAACAAACATTGGAGCTGACATTCTTTGTAAACCGAGAATTTCTGCCAATTTATCTTGGAAGGTTTCACGAATAAATACAATCGCAGCTTCAGTGTCGCGCACAGTTAATGTTGGGTGATAATCTTTAGGTAAAATAAGTGTCATAATTAAGTCCTCTTTCTAATGTACTTAGAGCAAAGAAAAAGCCCTTCGCTCCCTAAAAAAACAGGGACGAAAGGCTTTTTTCCGCGGTACCACCCACATTGTCTATATTTTAATAGACCGACTCATGAAGCACTATCATGCTCCACCGGCGTGGTAACGTACCGGAGACGTCTCAACCTACTCTAAGGATTGTTATTTCGGTGAGCTGCTAAAAGTGTTTTTCAATAATCCAGGGTCTATTAGTTTCACACTAGCACTAATTCACTGGAAAGAATTAGATTATTTACTCGTCTTTTTCATCGCTTTTTAATTTGTTTATATGTATTTAACATTATTTTTTAGAAAAAAGCAAGCAAAAAATGTAGTAAGATATTTAGGAAAGCGTTTAAGTTATAGATAATAAAAGAAATTAATTAATTTTAGAGGAATAAGAATGTTAGGATTTTCTGTTTATCTAGGACACGATTTGACGTCCGAGAATTACAATTATTTGCTGACGATGCGCAATAGTGGATTTACCTGCGTTTTTACTCAGCTAGCTGTACCTGATACTGATAGTGAGACGATTTTAAATCGGCTGGCGGACTTAACTAATTGGTGTCAAAAACTAGACTTGAAAATTATTGCAGATGTCACGGCAGATGATCTGCAAGATTTGGGTATTAATGTCAATAGTGTTGAGCAAATTAAAGGTTTGAGTCTAACTGGTCTTAGAGTAGATCATGGATTTTCTACTGATATTATTGCCAAGTTGTCCAAAGAAATGCCGATAGTTCTAAATGCCAGCATTATTACGCAACAAAATATTGATGATCTGCGTTATAGCAATGCAAATTTTGAAAAATTAACAGCAGGACATAACTTCTACCCACGTCCTGAAACAGGTCTTGATGCACACTGGATGCAAAAGAAGAATGAGTGGCTTAAGCAATATGGTTTGAAAACAGCAGCCTTTATTTCAGGAAATGGCAAATTGCGTGGACCAATTTTTGCAGGATTGCCAACGTTGGAGAAGCAGCGATATGAAAACCCATTAGCTGCGATCTTAGAATTGAAAGATTATGATTGCGATCACATTTTTGTGGGAGATCCGCAACTTACGAGGGATGCAATTGAATCGATTACTAATTATCAAAAACAGGGTGCAATTACACTGCATTTAGATACTGATATACCAGAATTGTTTGGCAATGATTGGCATAATCGTCCAGATGTGGCGCGTGACGTAGTTCGCTTAAAGGAAAGCAGAAAAAAGATGTTTTTGTCAACAGAGCCGCAAGATAATATTTATGCTAGACCAACTGGCAGCGTGACGATTGATAATCATTTGTATCCGCGTTATGAGGGCGAAATCGAGATTACTAAACGCGATTTGCCATGCAATGAGAAAGTAAATGTTTTGGCCCAGGTTAAAGATTACGATTTACCGTTATTGAAATATGTAGATTCAGATACACAGATTATCTTTAGACGAGCTACTAAAGGGGCATAGCATGATAAGTATTTCCGAGGAAATACTTATTTTTTTACACAAAAAAACCGCACTTCAATGAAATGCGGTTAACTTATCGGGAAAACAGGATTCGAACCTGCGACCCCCTGGTCCCAAACCAGGTGCTCTACCAAACTGAGCCATTTCCCGTTTTTAAGTGCGCCCTGAAGGATTTGAACCTTCAACCTTCTGATTCGTAGTCAGACACTCTATCCAGTTGCGCTAAGGGCGCATCTATCAACTCAATTAGTATAACATAAATATAAACGATGTCCAATATTTTTTTGCAAGAAAAAAAGCCTAGTTACTGTCTACCCTCCAGTAACTAGACCTATACTATTCTATCGAAAAAATGATAATAAAACTATCTTATTACAAAATAATTAACAAAAAATAATCAAAATGCAAATATTTTGTACTAAAAATGTCTAATTATCTATCCCCATCGAAGATATTGTCTTTGACGATGACGTAATCAACGAGTTTGATGGAGTTCAAATCGCGTCCGCCCGCATATGAAATTGATGATTGTAGATCTTCTTTCATTTCACGCAAAGTATCTTTAATTGATCCGCGATAGGGCACAAGCATTTGTTTCCCCTCTACATTCTTGTAGGCACCTTTTTGTACTGCAGAGGCTGAGCCCCAATATTGCTTATAAGTTTTGCCATTAATTTTGATAACATTGCCGGGAGATTCCTCGTGACCAGCAAAAAGTGAACCGATCATCACCATAGTTGCTCCAAAGCGAACGGACTTCGCAATATCACCGTTATGACGAATACCACCGTCTGCGATTAATGGTTTTGAAGCCACCTTACTACACATACGAAGTGCGGCCAGTTGCCATCCACCTGTACCAAAGCCTGTCTTGAGTTTGGTGATGCAGGCACGACCAGGACCAACACCAACTTTAGTGGCATCAGCGCCGGCATTTTCAAGTTCACGTACGGCTTCTGGTGTAGCAATGTTACCAGCAGTCAAAAATGAATCAGGCAATTTTTCCTTAATGTACTTGATCATCTTAATTACATAAACTGAATAACCATGGGCTACATCGATTGTGATGTATTCAGGCTTAAGGTTTTGCTTAACCAATTCGTCGATAAAATCATATTCACTATCTTTAATACCGACTGAAATAGAAGCAAAGAGGCCCTTTTCGTGCATCATCTTGATAAAAGGAATTCTCTTCTCTGGTTCAAAACGGTGCATTACATAGTAATAACCGTTTTCTGCTAACCAAACGGCCAAGTCATCATTAATGACGCTTTCCATATTAGCTGGTACAACCGGTATTTTAAATGTTCGGCTTCCGAACTTTACGCTAGTATCCGCGTCACGACGGCTTTTGATGATTCCCTTATTAGGAATAAGTTGGATATCATCATAATCAAAGGCTTCCATACTAAAATAATTACTCAATTTGATTTGCTCCTTATGTAGTGCTTTACCAAACGAAAACTACTATATGGGATAAAATTTAATTTGTCAATATAGAAATCGAACTATTAAAGAAAATAAAAATAAAATAATTCGGATTTTGCATTGACTAATAATTTACAAATTGCTAGACTAGCTTACGTAATATTTATAGAAATTTTTTATGAGGTGAATTTCAAATGACAGCAGTTGCAGTCGTAGGTAGTCAATGGGGCGATGAAGGGAAAGGAAAGATTACTGACTTTTTGAGTAAAGAAGCCGCAATGGCAGTTCGCTCAAATGGTGGTAACAACGCAGGCCACACAATTGATATTGATGGCAAAGAGTTCAAGATGCGTTTGATTCCTTCCGGTATTTTTGCCGCATCTAAGGGTGCAGTAATTGGTAACGGTGTAGTTATCAACCCAGAAGTTATGTTTGGTGAACTTGATAACTTGGAAAAGAACGGAATCGATACCAGCAAGTTAAGAATTTCTAACCGTGCTAACATCATCATGCCTTACGACATTAAGCAAGATGAATACCAAGAAGAAGCTAAGGGTGCTAACAAGATTGGTACTACTAAGAATGGTATTGGACCAACTTACATGGACAAGGCTTCAAGAATCGGTATTCGCGTTTGTGATTTGCTTGAAAAAGATACTTTTGAAGAAAAATTACGCCTTAACCTAAAGCTTAAGAATGAATTATTTACTAAGGTTTATGGTAAGCCAGCTCTTAAGTTTGAAGACATTTTTGACAAGTACTATGAATACGGCCAAAAGATGAAGAAGTACGTTACTGATACTTCAGTTTTGGTTAACGATGCACTTGATAACGGCGAAAAGGTCCTCTTTGAAGGTGCACAAGGTACTATGCTTGATATTGACGAAGGTACTTACCCATACGTAACTTCATCAAACACTATCTCAGGCGGTATCTGCTCAGGTATTGGTATGGGTGCTAACCGTTTGAACACTGTAATCGGTGTCTGCAAGGCTTACACCACTCGTGTTGGTGAAGGTCCATTCCCAACTGAACTTCTTGATGAAGTTGGTGACAGAATTCGTGACACTGCTCATGAATACGGTACTGTTACCGGTCGTCCACGTCGTGTTGGTTGGTTTGACTCCGTTGCCCTTCGTCACGCTAAGCGTGTGTCAGGCATTAACGGCTTAAGCTTGAACTTGCTTGATGTCTTCTCAGGCTTTGACAAGATTAAGATTGCTACTGCTTACGAACTTGATGGTAAGAAGATTGATTACTACCCAGCAAGTTTGAAGGAACTCTACCGCTGCAAACCTGTTTATGAAGAACTTCCAGCATGGGATGAAGATATTACTCAAGTTAAGACTTGGGATGCTCTTCCAGAAAATGCTAAGAAGTTCTTGAATCGTGTTTCAGAATTGGTCGGTGTACCACTTGTTACTGTTTCAGTTGGTCCTGACCGTGAACAAACTATCGTATTGAAGAATCCATGGGAAATGTAAAGATTTATGATTGATCGTTATACTCGTCCCGAAATGGGCAAAATTTGGACTGATGAAAATAAATACGCAGCTTGGCTTGAAGTAGAAATTGCTGCTACTAGAGCTTGGGCTGAACAAGGCGAAGTGCCAAAAGAAGATGCAGAAAAGATTGCTAAGAATGCTAAATTTACTGCAGAACGTGTGGCAGAACTTGAACAAGTTACTCATCACGACGTTGTAGCCTTCACCCGTACGGTTTCTGAAAGCCTTGGTCCTGAAAAGAAGTGGGTTCACTTCGGCCTTACTTCTACTGATGTAGTAGATACTGCACAAGGACTTTTGCTTAAGCAAGCCGATGAAATCATTAGAAAAGATTTGCATGAATTAAAGGAAACCATTGCGGAAAAGGCTAGAAAGTACAAGTACACTGTTGAAATGGGTCGTACCCACGGTGTGCAAGCTGAACCTACTACTTTTGGTTTGAAGCTTGCTCGTTGGTATGCCGAAATTAACCGTGATATTGAACGTTTTGAACACGCAGCCAAAGGGGTAGAATCAGGCAAGATTTCAGGTGCTGTTGGTACTTTTGCTAACGTTCCACCTGAGATTGAAACAAGCGTTATGAAGCAACTTGGTTTAACGCAACAACCAATTACTAGCCAAGTATTGCCACGTGATTTGCACGCAGAATACATCGCAATGCTTGCTTTGATTGCAACCAGTATTGAAAACTGGGCTACTGAAATTCGTGGACTTCAAAGAAGTGAAATTCATGAAGTTGAAGAACACTTCCGTGCAGGTCAAAAGGGTTCTTCCGCAATGCCTCACAAGCGTAACCCAATTGGTTCAGAAAACCTTTGTGGTATGGCCCGGGTATTGCGTGGTCATGTCGTTACAGCTTATGAAGATGTTGCCCTTTGGCACGAACGTGATATTTCTCACTCAAGTGCTGAACGTGTAATTTTACCTGATACCACAATCGGTATCGACTACATGTTGCACCGCTTCAACCGTATTTTGAGCAACTTGGATGTCTTCCCAGAAACTATGCTCCAGAACATGGATCGTACCTACGGTTTGATTTACTCACAACGTGTACTCCTTAAGTTGATTGATGAAGCAGGACTTTCTCGTGAAAAGGCCTATGATATGGTCCAAAAGTTGACTGCTAAGTCATGGAATGAACAAAAACAATTTAAACCTCTAGTTGAAAATAGCGAAATTATGAACTACCTTTCTAAAGAAGATATTGATGATGCATTCGATTATCACTACCACTTACGTCATGTTGATGATATCTTCAAGAAGTGTGGTTTGGACTAATTGATAAAATACTTAATTACAAAGAAGCGTTTGGAGAAATTCCAAGCGCTTTTTTGGTACAATGGGAACATATTAGAGGGGACATATTTATGAAAAAATTTGGTTCATTTTTTGTTAGATTAATCGTATTGCTTGCAGGTATTGCCTTAGCTGGCTTTCTTGTTTGGCAATTATTCACCGATGCAACTTTACTTGACGTTGACGTGCAAACTAAGGGACCGGTCATTGTTGTAATTTATAGTTTGATCGCATTGATTTCATTAGGCGCCAGCGCTAGCTTTTTTACCGATAAAAATTTAGGTTCAACGATCTTTTTAGGAGCAGTCTTAGCAGTAATTGCTTTAGTTCTGTGGGTTCAAAACCAAGATTTAGCTAATATCTATCGCTGGTACTTCATTTACGGCTTATTAGTCTCACTATTAAGTCCATTTTTCAGAAAAGAAGACTAAATTTCAAAAAAATTTTACGCCTTTTTTGCGTAATAAATAGTAGAGGGGAAAAACTCTACTATTTTTTTGGCAATGTCATTAAGTTAAGACATTGACAAATTGATAGTTTAAGCTTTTAGATCATT
>NZ_PCYT01000038.1:0-17078 GCF_002553735.1 Lactobacillus sp. UMNPBX17 | reverse complement strand
AGGAAATCATCGTTCTTTTTTCATGTCTTAGGAATTAGTTTTTTCCCAGACACTTTTTTTCATTAATATTTTTCAGCTGTTTTTACATTAAAACCAGGAATATTGCCGAACCACTTTTTAAGCAAGCGATTGTAAGTGCCATTTTTTTCTAGCTTGGTCAGAGCTAAATTAATTTGTTTATCCATTTCGGTCTGACCTTTATTTACAGCAATTCCGTATGGTTGATTGGTAAAGTTTCCGCCGACTAATTTATAACCTGAACTGTCGCGTAAAATACCAACTAAGATACCATTATCAGTTACAAAAGCATTACCTTGTCCAGCTTTTAAGGCAGCAAACGCTTGACCATAATCATCAAATTGGAGGATTTCTGCTTTTGGAGCAAACTTTTTAACTGCATCGGCAGCAGTTGTTCCTTTTACTACTAAAACTTTCTTATTATTTAGATCCTTAACATTTTTAATCTTACTATCTTTGGCAACCATAATTGACTGACCAGCAGGAAAGTAAGGCTTGCTAAAGTCAACTTGTTTTTCACGTTCAGGTGTAATGGTCATCGCCGCAATTACCGCATCTACGTTTCTATTCTTTAATAATTGAATTTTAGTATTTGCCGTTGTAGTAACAAAATTTGCCTTAGCATTTTTACCTAGCATTTCTTTGGTCAATGCTTTAGCAAGATCAATTTCAAAACCATTGATTTTGCCAGTTTTGATGCTCATTGATCCAAACAACGGCGTATCTGCCTTAACACCCCAATTGATTGTTTTAGTAGATTTCACCGTTTGGTAGACATTTTGATTTTTATTTTGTCCACAAGCTGATAGTGTAAAAAGCGCTATTCCAATTAGTAAAGTTGAAAGAAAAAATCTCTTTTTCATGGTGTCACTTCCTAACTTCCTATAATAATTTTTTATTATACCAATTTATTCTGAAAAAATGAAAATTTATCTTCTTGATAATAGTCTCTGTATATACTAATATTATTGGTATGTGTAGAGACTAAATAAGAAGGTGAAACAAATGAAAATAAGTGAGTCGGAAAAATTGAATATGGCCATAGTTCATGGGAATAGGGCCTACCAGCAGTGGGATCAAGATCATGAACTCTCAGATTATTTATCAGTAATTTTATATGAATTGCTGTTACGTAAAAAATTAACGCAAAAACAATTAGTTGGTTTAACTGATTTACCCAAACAATCCATTAATAAGGGAATAAAAATATTGCATGATTCAGGCTATCTTATTATGAGCGTGGATCCTCAAGATAAGCGAGTACGTTTTTGCGAATTGACTGCTGACGGAAATAAGTATGCTAAGCAAAAGATGCAGTCATTATTTAAGTTAGAAGAACGGACTGCTCAAAAACTTGGCTCTGAAAAGATGCAGCTTTTAACTGATTTATTAACAGAATGGGGCAATACCTTTTGGGATTTTTTTAATGAAGAAAGGAGTAATAAATGAAAGCATTCAAAATCTTAATACCGCACTTTAAGCATTACAAGAAAGATATTTTTGCAGCCCTTGTTGCAATTATCGTTTCCGCCTTTGCAACATTATATCAACCGCGTTTGCTAGAAAATATTCAACGAGCAATTATGTTGGATCAAAAAGATATCGTTGTTTGCGACGGTATCATCTTAGTTGTATTAGGCATTGTAGCCATCATTTCGGGTGTCTTCAACGTTTACTATGCCGCTAGAATCGCACAAGGAGTGACTAGTGACTTACGTGAAGAAACCTATGCTAAGATCCAGAGCTTTTCTTTTGGTAATATTGAAAACTTTTCAGCGGGATCATTGACCACGCGTTTGATCAACGATATGAATCAGATCATGAACATGTTGATGCAACTCTTTATGCAATTGCTCAGAATGCCTATTTTAATTGTGGGATCTTTTATTTTCTGTATTGTAATTATCCCACGTTTTTGGTGGGCAACTGTAATAATGGTGGCCTTGATCATTGGTTTTGGTATTTATGTTTTAAAACAAATGAACAGTTTGTTTGATAAATTTCAAAAAACAATGGATAAGATTTCGGGTCGAGCACAGGAAACTCTGCAAGGTGTACGAGTGGTGAAATCTTTTAATCAAGGTCCTCAAGAAATAAAGAAATTTAATCAGACTTCAGATCGTTTGAACAACTATAATATTGTGATTGGTTATTGGTTCTCTACGATTATGCCGGCCTTTCAACTTATTGCGTATTTAGTAATTACGCTGGTAGTTTATCTAATTGGACAAGGTATTGCAGCTCATCCAACTGATGTAGCAGTCGTCAGTCCATTTGTTAACTACATATTAACACTTCTGTGGACTATCATGATTGCCGGAATGACTATGATGCAATTTGCCAGAGGTAACATTTCCTTAGGCCGTATTAAAGAAATTTTGGATACGGAACCGGATATTAAATTCAATGAAAATGCGTCTACTGATATATTAGGCAGTTCTGTTGAATTTGATCATGTCTCATTTACTTATCCTGATGGTGAAGATGAAACTCTAAAAGATATTTCATTTAAGATCAAGCCAGGACAAATGGTTGGTATTGTTGGTGCTACAGGTTCAGGTAAATCAACCTTGGCGCAGCTAATTGCGCGTCTTTATGATCCAACCAAAGGTGAGGTTAAAATTGGTGGCCATAACTTGAAAGATGTTAATGAAACGGCTCTGCGTAAAACTGTAGCGTTTGTTTTGCAACGTGCAATTTTGTTCTCTGGCACGATCGCTTCTAATTTGCGTCAAGGAAATTCTAGAGCTAGAATGCATGAACTACAAAGAGCGGCCAATATGTCTCAAGCGTCTGAGTTTATTGAGCGATATAATGATTCATTTGATCATGAGGTAGAAGAGCGGTCATCCAATTTCTCCGGTGGTCAAAAACAACGTCTTTCTATTGCACGAGGATTAGTTGCTAAAACACCAATTTTAATTTTAGATGATTCCACTTCTGCACTTGATGCAGAATCTGAAAAGAAGGTGCAACAGGCCTTAGAACATGAATTACCAGATACAACGACGTTTATTATTGCGCAAAAAATTGTGTCAGTTGTACATGCAGACACGATTTTAGTTTTAGATGATGGTAAGCTGGTTGCTCAAGGCACTCATGCAGAATTATTGAAGACATCACCTGTTTACCAAGAAATCTTCAAGACACAAAAGGGCAAGAGAGGAGGAAAATAATGAGTGATACAAGAAAAGCTATTCACTATTTTATTAAGTATCTAAAACCATATAAAAAAGGCATTGCTATTGTAATTCTTCTATCTTTGCTATCAAGTGGTGCACAAGTAATTGCTCCAACGTTTTTAGGCCGTGCTGTGACTGATTTGACTAACTATTTAGCCGATTTAAAGAAAGGCACAGCTAGTTTAAATACGTTTTATAGTGCATTATGGTCAATGCTCTTGTTCTACGTTCTAAGTCAAGTTGCAATTTTCATCGCATGGATGGTTATGTCCAAATTCAATGCAGATTCAACTAACGATATGCGTGAAAATTTATTTGCTAAGTTTCAACGTATGTTAGTGCGCTATTTTGACACGCATCAAGATGGTAAGCTACTTTCTTTATTTACTTCCGATTTGGATAATATCTTTAACGCAATGAACAACGCCATCTTTGAAATTATTTCCCAAGGAATAATGTTCATTGGGACGATTGTTATCATGTTTATGGTCAACCAACAACTTGCTTGGACTACAATTGCGACCACACCATTAATCCTGATTGTTAGTGTATTAATCATGAAAAAGGCTCGCATTTATCTTGATAAACAACAAGATGAAATCGGAGATTTGAATGGTTATATTACTGAGCAGATTAATGGTGAAAAAATCATTATTACCAATGATTTAAGAAAAGAATCTATAGGAAACTTTAAGACCTATAACAACCGAGTTCGAAATGCTATGTTTAAGGGACAATTTTACTCAGGCATTCTTTTTCCATTAATGAACGGACTAAATTTGCTTAACTTAGCCATTGTTATCGCGATGGGAGCTTGGATGATTATTTCCGGTCAAGTTAGTCAAGCAATCGGTTTGGGCTTAATTGTAACTTTTGTGGAATATTCGCAGACTTATTTCCAACCATTAACCCAAATTACTTCTATTTATTCTATGATTCAGTTGGCATTAACAGGTGCTAGAAGATTGGCAACGGTTGAAGAACAAAAAGACGAAGATGCAGTGCCAAATGGTAAAAAGATTAACGGTTTGCAAAAAGCTGTTAAATTAGAGAATGTCCATTTTGGCTATGATGAAAATAAAGAAATCTTGCATGGAGTTAACATTTCAGTAAATAAGGGTCAATCTGTTGCCGTAGTTGGACCAACCGGATCAGGAAAGACTACGATCATGAATCTGCTTAATCGTTTTTATGATGTTAACTCAGGTAAGGTAACCTTTGACGGGGTCGATGTGCGTGATATTCAGCTTGAATCGTTACGGAATAATATCGGCATTGTATTACAGGATTCTGTTTTGTTTACTGGTACAATTGCAGATAATATTCGTTACGGTAAACCAAACGCGTTGATGGATGAAGTAATTAGTGCCGCAAAACAGGCAGATATTCATGACTTCATTGAAAGTTTACCGGATGGTTATGAAACCAAGGTGAATGATAGTAGTTCTGTCTTTTCAACAGGACAAAAGCAATTAATTTCAATTGCACGGACTATTTTGATTAATCCCGATTTCCTGATTTTGGATGAGGCTACTTCGAATGTGGATACGGTAACCGAAGAAAAGATTCAACAGGCGATGGATGCGGTAATTGCCGGTCGGACTAGCTTTGTAATTGCACATAGACTAAAGACAATCTTAAATTCTGATAAGATTGTTGTACTCAAAGATGGTAATGTAATTGAGTCAGGAAGTCATGAAGATTTATTAAAAGAAAAAGGTTTTTATTACAAACTTTATACTGACCAAATGGCATTTGATTAATGTGGTATACTGACAATAGTTGAATAACAAAGTCACTAGGGGTGCTGAAAAGCTGAGACATACTCTTTGAACCTGAACAAGGTAATACTTGCGTTAAGGAAAGTGCGATGAAATCGATTATTTTTGTGCTCCTACTGACTGTAATAGTTAGTTAGGAGCATTTTTATGTTTACACGATCAGCAAAGTGGAATGTTAAATCAATTATTTTAGTTGCCTTAATTGGGATCATTATGGGAGTTATCTACACTTATGGTTTTAATAATGTGTATAACTTGGTTAAACTTAGCTTTTTACCGACTGGATATGCACCGGTTGTGGACAATATCTTTACTGGACTCTGGTATATGGCTGCACCACTTGCAATGTATTTTGTCCCTACGGCAGGCTCAGGTACGATTGGTGAATTATTAGCGGCAACAGTTGAGATGGCAATTGGTGGCCAATGGGGTGCTCTGACTATTTTTGAAGGGTTAATTCAGGGTGCTACAAATGAAATTGGCTTTTTCCCTAAAAAAGAACGTTATGAAAGATTTTCTTGGAAGAGCGTTTTAACAGGAGCCTTCTTTGCTAACTTAGGTGGTTTTATTCCATCATATTTCTTATTTGGATGGGGTCATTATAGTGTCAACTTGCAGATCGCAATGTTCATTACTAGCATGATTTCAGCTCTTCTTTTTGATGGAGTACTAGTAAAATTAATTACTAATTTGTTTGATAAAACATTAAAGCCGAGAATCAAATAAGCCTTATCTAAAACGTATATACTGAATTAATAATGGGTGAGTGCTAAAATGAATATGGATATGTGTATACGTTTTCATGGAAAGAAGGGATTTTTTTGACTCGACGAACAAGTGAAGAAAAGAAAGAAGAAGCGGAAGCGATAAAAAATTGGAATCCGCGATATCGTAAAAATGTCATTATTTATGGATTTATGGTATTTTAGGCGCAGTTACTGGTATTACTAATGATGCCGCACTTTCTTACTATAAGATTGTTACGCCACACTTAATTTCAGGACTTAATATTTTTAATGCCGCAACGGCGATCCTGATGTCTTTAATGATTGCTACTGTTCACAAATATGGTTATAGAAATATCTTATTGGTATTGCCACCAATGACTGCTATTTTTATGGCCTTAACTTGTGTGACTACCAATCAAATTATCATTATGATTGCATATACGATTTCATGGACCGCAATTGGGTTTTATGACTTAATGTATCCGTTGATGTGGACTTCATATGTACCAGAGAAGATTAGAACTAAAATGTTCTCTGTCGTTATGATTGTAAACTTGATTACTCAAACGATCTGTACTTTCTTTGGTGGAAAAGCAGTTGTTTGGTTCTTTAGTTTACTTCAAGGTACTTCATATCGGGATGCATCTATTGCATCAGGACGGCCAGAATTAATGCACGGCCAAGTATTAGCAAACTATACTAATGCTTATCGGATTTTGCTCGTTATTACCGCCGCTGTAACGATGTTAGCCTTCATTTTAGCTTTATTCATTCATAATGTACCACGAGACTATCGTTCAGAAGCAAGTGAAGAAAGCACCACACCCGCTCAAAAAGCTGCAATGTACAAAAAGTTGCTTAATAAACGAACCATTATGTGGATTGTTTATATTGCGGGTGTACAACTTGGTGCGAGATTGATCGCTGTCTATGTGCCAATCTATTTAAATAATTATTTACATATTCCACGTGACGTATCTTCTTCGGCAATTGGAGTTTATGATTTAATGTACCCACTGATGTGGACATCTTATGTTCCTAGCAAAATAAGAACGAAAATGTTTACTGTAGCTATGGTGGTTAACTTAATCGCTGAAAGTATCATGATGTTTATTGGTGGTAAAGCCGTTGTATTTATTTTTAGTAAATTACAAAGTATCAGTTATCAGACAGCTTCAAATTTGTCAGCCGATTCAAATGCAATGAAAGGGGCAATGCTTTCAAATTATATTAGCGCGTATAAATGGGTAATTATTATTACAGCTGTGATTACCTTTATTGCCTTTGTTCTCGCTTTATTTATTAAAGATAAGCCAATTGATTATCGTTCAACTGAAAGTAAAGATAAAAAAGAAACATTGCAGCAGAAAATGACAACTTACAAACGACTCGTTAACTATAAAACGGTTGTCTGGGTACTTTATTTATGTGCTGTCCAATTAGGTGCTGGATTGTTTATCCAATACGTGCCAATTTATTTGAACAGTATTTTACATATTCCACGGGGAATAACTTCAACTATTAATACGTTACAAACCGTTGCCATCTTTGTAGGTTACTTCTTTGCACCTTATTTTGCTAAGAAGTTAGGTTCAATTATGACGATTGCGATCAGTACAATCATTTGTGCACCATTAATGTTAGTAATGGCCAATGCCAAGATGCTCGGAACGGGTGCCGCTTTATTTGCAGTTGTAGGCACAATTTTATTCTTCCGTTCAGGCCTTGCAAATGCCTCTATGCCTGTACAACAAGAAGTACAAATGATTTTAGTAGATAAGGATATGCGTCCTGCCTTTAGTGCGGTAATTGAAATTGCATTGTCAGTTGTTGGCGTCATCGATGGATTATTTACTGAATTCTATCTTTTGAAGACGCAACAAGGTTATGCCAATGCTTATATTATTGCGGCTGCATTATATATTGTGTCAGGAATTGTATTGATTCTCGTATTTGCTAAAAAGTATAATCGGATTTTGCGTGATAGTCATGCATCTGAAGAATCCAAATAATAAAAAAATAAAAAATGGAGCTTAGCCCCATTTTTTTATTGGTTTAAAACTGATTGTAATTTAGTAGTAAGCATGTCGATTGCCACATCATTTTCTCCGCCTTCTGGCACAATGATGTCAGCGTAACGCTTAGTTGGTTCGATAAATTGATTGTACATTGGTTTTACCGTACCAAGGTATTGGTTAATGACAGAATCAAGAGAACGACCACGTTCCTTCATATCGCGTTCAAGTCGGCGAATGAAGCGAATGTCATCGTCAGTATCAACGTAGACTTTAATATCCATTAAGTTGCGGATATCTTCGTTGAAAAGAACCAAAATTCCTTCCAAAATAATGATGTCGGCAGGTTCAACGTGAATGGTTTCATCACTTCTTGTGTGAGCAGTGAAATCATAAGTTGGCATTTCAATTGGCTTTCTGTGCATCAATTGATTAAGTTGTGCTTCAAGCAGTGGCATATCAAAAGCGTCAGGGTGATCGTAGTTGATCTTCATCCGTTCTTCCATTGGTACGCCGGTATTGTCCTTATAATAAGAATCTTGCGTCATGATCATAATACGATCGTGTTCGTTAATATTATTAGCAATCTCGTGGGCAATGGTAGTTTTGCCACTTCCCGATCCCCCAGCAATTCCGATAATAACAGGTTTTTCAAGTTTTCCCATCATAAACTCCTTTATTTTTCTACATATCAATAAACATTTTAAGCTATTTTCCGAATATTAACAGACCTAATTTGCTCTAAAATCAAACTTCTTTTCAAAAGTAAGGAAATTGCCTTGCATTTTTATAAAAAATACTGTTAAATATATATCAATAAATTAAAAGGCTATGAAAAAGACGAGTAGATAATCTATTCTTTGCAGTGAACTGATGGTAGTGAGAAGTCAGTAGACCCTGGATTATTGAAAAACACTTTTAGCAGCTCACCGAAATAATAATTATTAAAGTAGGTCGAGACGTTTCCGGTACGTTACCTTGCCGGTGGAGCATGATTGTGCTTCATGAGATGGTCTATTTAATAGACAATTTGGGTGGTACCGCGGAAAAAGCCTTTCGTCCCTGTAACAGGAAGACGAAGGGCTTTTTCTTTGTCTTCTAAATGAAGTTTATAATCTATACAAAATTCGTAAAATTACCAAGTTATATTTGATTTTTTGAATAAAATCGAATAGCTTTTTTGAAAATCCGAATGAATATTATTAGCGATATTATAAACGTATCATTTTGACTGGTATAGTTGTTTAGTTTTAACCATAAAAAAGGTAAAATAGTATTATTACATAACATAAAACGAAAGAAAGGGTAGAAACCATGGCAGCAATTATTGAATTTAAACATGTTGATAAATATTACGGAAAGCTTCATGCATTGAAAGATATTAACTTAAAAATTGATGAAGGCCAAGTGGTTTCAATTATTGGTCCCTCAGGTTCTGGTAAGAGTACTTTAATCAGAACAATGAATGGACTTGAACCAATTAACAGTGGTCAATTGATTGTAACAGGTTATGACTTAGCTGATAAAAAGACTGATATCAACAAGATTCGCAAGAATGTAGGAATGGTATTCCAGCACTTCAATTTGTACAATAATCACACTGTGCTTGAAAATGTAATGTTGGCACCTAAGATCGTGCTTAAAAGACCTGATGATGAAAATCGTAAGGTAGCAATGGAATATCTTGAGAAAGTTGGTATGGCAGATAAGATTAATTCATACCCTCGTCATTTATCAGGTGGTCAAAAGCAGCGTGTAGCCATTGCCAGATCACTTGCAATGCACCCTAAGGCAATTTTATTTGATGAACCAACTAGTGCCTTGGACCCAGAAATGATTGAAGATGTGCTTGACGTTATGAAGTACGTTGCTGAACAAGGTATTACAATGGTCGTGGTTACTCACGAAATGGGCTTTGCTAAACAAGTAAGTAATCGTTTGATCTTCTTTGATAAGGGACAAATTTTGGAAGATCGCAAACCAGAAGAATTCTTTGCACATCCTGATACTGAACGTGCTCGTCAATTCTTAAGCAAGGTTATTTCTAAAGACTAAGGTAATTATTATGAAAAAAGCAAAAAGATTCCTTTTAATTCCGCTATTATTTTTTCTGTGTTTTGCATTAACTGCTTGCGGTAAAAGAAATAATCAAAACGTTTATCAAAAAGTAAGGGAAAATAAGCAAATAATTTGGGGCGTTAGAGCTGATACCAGATTATTTGGTTTAACTAATGTTAAAACTGGCAAGATTGAAGGCTTTGAAATTGATTTGGCACATGCCTTAACTAAGCAAATGCTAGGTAAAGATGCTACTGCCAGTTTTGTAACAACGACAGCCAATACTAGAATTCCTTTGCTTAAGAATGGAAATATCGATGCGGTTTTGGCTACAATGACCATTACGCCGGAACGTGCGAAACAAGTCGATTTTTCTAAGCCATATTTCCCAGCTGGTTCATCTTTGCTTGTTCCAGATAATAGCAAAATTAAAAGCGTTAAGGATTTAAATGGTAAAACAGTTTTGGCTGTAAAGGGAACGACGGCCGTAGATGACGTGCATAAGTTTGCGCCGAAGGCACGAGTTCTTCAATATGATGATTATGGTCAAGCAATGTCAGCTTTAAAGGCAAATCAAGGTGTAGCTTTAACTACAGATAATGGTCTGCTTGCCGGTATTGCACAAGAAAATCCAGGTTATAAATTAGTAGGTGGCGTTTATAACAATGCACCTTATGGTATAGCTGTGAATAAGGGACAAAAGGATATGGTTGATCATATTAATAAGGCCTTAGATCAGCTTGAAAAAAATGGTACTTATGACCGTTTAATTAAGAAATGGTTTGCAGGAATTCCTGGTTTTAGTCTTAAGGGGGTACTGAAATAATGTGGCAAATTATTACTAATAACTGGGGAAGTTTTTTAACAGGTTTTTGGAATACTATTTTATGTAGTATTATTGCCTTGATTTTTAGTTTGATTTTGGGTGTGTTCTTTGCTTTGCTTGAAGTTGCACCACCTAAATTTGGACGTGTAATTGCGAAGATCTATATTGCAATTTTCAGAAATATTCCATTGTTGGTTATCGTTATGATCTTCTATTTGATCGTGCCACGCTATATTGTTAAGCTGTCAGGTTTTCAAGCAGGTACGATTGGATTGACGCTTTATACTTCCGCATTTATTGCTGAAACAGTGCGTGCAGGTATTAATTCAATTGGTGATGGACAAATGGAAGGCGCTCGTTCAAACGGGATGACTTATACGCAAGCGATGCGTTATGTCATTTTGCCACAAGCAATGAAGATCGTGATTCCACCACTCGGCAACCAATTCGTAAACTTGGTTAAGAACTCTTCAGTTTTGGCCTTCGTAGCTGGTTTTGACTTGATGTATCAAGCACAATTAATCGCATTTTCAACATTTAGAACGATTGATACTTACGTCATTGTAGGACTATTTTACTTGATTTTGACATTGCCACTTAGCTACTACATGCGTCACTTAGAGAAAAAGTTAGCACAATAGGAAGGGGATAGAAAATGGAAACTTTTATTCATGCGTATTCATGGGTTGATCTCCGCTTCTTGTTGCAGGGACTTTGGGTAACGATCTATGTTTCGTTGATTTCAATTGCACTTAGTTTTGTAGTTGGTCTGATTTTGGGTCTGATTCGTTATATGAAAATCAAATATGTTTCAGCAATCGTGGGCTTTATTATCGATATTATCCGTAACTTGCCACTTTTGCTTATTATCTTCTTTAGTTACTTCGGACTTCCTCAACTGGGAATTGTAACGAATCCAACAACGGCTTCAATTGCGGCATTGGTAATCTTTGAAGGAGCAATGCTTGCAGAAATCGTTCGTTCAGGGATCGGTTCAGTTGATCCAGGACAAATGGAAGGTGCCCGCTCTAATGGTATGAGTTATGGTCAAGCGATGTACCATGTTGTGATGCCACAAGCTTTGCACAACATGATTCCAGCTCTTCTTTCACAGTTCGTATCATTGGTTAAAGATACGTCACTTGCGACAATTATCGTGTTGCCAGAACTTTTATATCATGCACAAATTATCTACAGTCAAAATACGACTTATTTAATTCCAATGTACGTCATTATTGCGATCATGTACTTTGTTGTATGTTTCTGCTTGTCAACAGTGGCCAATTACTTACAAAAGAAATATAACTAGAGCTTTATGTCTAGACCAAAAAACTAACTATGCTACTATGAGAGTAGAAGTTAGTTTTTTTGTTTGGATAAAAATTATGAATGTAAATGAACAATTAACAGATCTAGAGCGAATTGAATTAACTAAAAAATCTTATGATGAATTAAAATTGGGCGAAGAAATCGTAATTGGTAACCATCACATTGGAATTGTCTGTCGCAACGTTCATGCAGAAGATGGCATGCGTGCGTTTATCATTAGTAATCCGCATGAAGTGACAATCTTATTTAAAGGATCATACGGCATAAAGAGAGGAAATCCGCAGACTTGGAGAGATGAGTGGTTTAAAACCAATCTACCGATTTTGCGTGCGATGTTATCGCATGAAAGACGAGTTCCTAGCCAATTAAAATCTGCTAGTAAATTATTAAATGAAACGATTAGTCAGTTTAAGGGAAAACAAATTTACATATATGGTCATTCTTTAGGTGCGATTAATGCTCAATTTGCATTGGCTAATTGTCATCATCCAGAGGCAATTGGAGCTGCATACTTGTATGAAGGAACCAATATTTGGTTATTGTTTACGCCAAAAGAACGTAGGCGAGTTGCCTTAATGCGAGAGAAGATTTTTAATTATGTCGATATATATGATCCAGTTACGTTGGGAATCACTGAAACACACCATATGGTCGGTAAATTGTGTTACGTGGATAGTGAACCAATGAAGCCAATTAAACAGCATATGTGGGGTGGATATTTGTTTAATCCTGATGGCAGTGTGAAGTTGCGGGAGATTGATCAGGCATTCTTGGCAGAAGCTAGAAGTGAACATAAGTTGCTTACTAGGTCTGGGGATTTGACCGAGTTCATTGAAAAGATTAGTTCGGCTGATGAGATTAAGAAGATGGCGACTGAAAAAATTGATCGGATGGTAGAGCATTATCCGGATCATAGTAGTTTGGCTAAGTTGGCCACGTTGTTTAAGTCGGAACTTCTTAAAGATAGGGATTGAAGATCATATTAGCTAATTTAGCAATTAAAAAAGAGGTTCCAAAATGGAGCCTCTTTTAAATTGATCAATTTATTTCTTTATTATTGCTTCCAAGCAGCATCAAGCTTATCTTTACCAGTCTTAATATCATTAGTCCATGATTGCTTCTTAGATGCCTTTGCCAAGATGTTTTGCATATTAACGTTAACTTGGTCGTATGCAGTTATTGAATTCTTAGTTACAGGTAAGAAGTAAAGGTTCTTGGAAGTCTTAGCTAAAATTGCTGGAATCTTGCTGTTCTTAGCTTGTTGGTAAGCTGAGTCGTTCAAAGCAGCAGTGTTAACTGGCATGTAACCAGTTTGCTTTGCCCAGTAAAGTTGTGATGACTTAGAAGTTAAAAATTTAAGGTACTTGAATGCGGCAGCCTTTTGCATTGCGCTAGCCTTCTTGAACATGTAGATGTCAGTACCTTGTTGTACGTTCATTTGACTTGGACGAGCAGCTACGCCGTAAACGTACCCCTTCTTAAGACCTTGCTTAAGGTAGGCTTCGTTAGCAGTTGAACCGATGAACATGGCAACTTGACCATTGTTAAATGGAGTTGACATGTACTTTTGTGTACCAGCTTGCATGAAGTAGCCAGCCTTAACGCCGTTAGCGTAGTAGTTGATGGCTTTTATAGAATCTTTAGCAGCAAAGTTCAAGTTCTTGTTAAAGTCTTTGCCGTAAGTTTCCTTCATTTGCATCATGTAGTAGTTGTTAAGTGCATCGAAGCCCATGCCACGTACCTTATGGTGACTTTCACGGTAGATCTTAGCTGATGCAGAAGCAAGTTCACTCATGTTAGTTGGAACCTTAACGCCATACTTATCAAGCAAAGTCTTGTTGTAGAAAAGCACTTCTACAGACTTGTTAAATGGCACACCGTATTGTACGCCGTTGATGTTGGCGCCGTCCCAGAGTGCCTTCTTAATACCACTGTCTTTGTATGAACCCCAACCAATTTCTTTATTATTAACGTATGGAGTTAAGTTAACCAACATCTTATTCTTAGCGGCATTGTAAAGCCAGCCTGGATAAGCTTGAGTAATGGTTGGCAAATCTTTTGGTGATTGAAGTCCTGAAACAAGCTTGGCTTGCAAGTCAGAATAGTTACCACCTTGGCTTTGCAACTTAATATGAATGTTGGGATTTTTCTTTTCAAAGTCATTAGTTAACTTCTTTAAAGCACTTTGAGAAGTACCAGTTAATGAGTACCAAAAGTTAATCGTTGTCTTCTTGCTAATCTTAGTAGGAATCTTAGAAGAACTCTTAGAACTACTATTGTTGTTTGAACAAGCACTAAGACTGGCAACTGCTAAAACGGAAGCTCCAATTAGTGCCATTTTTTTGTAAAATTTCATTTTTTCTGCCTTTCGCTTTTTTACATTTCAAAGGTAGTTTACCATAGATAAGCGTACTATTCACAGATAAAATATAATATTGTTCATAATTGACACCGAAATATAATGATTCTAATATTGAAAGTAAGTAAATATTTTTAGCAGGTGGAAAATATGGACAAAAATCCTTTAGTATATGAATATTCAATCGGTAAACGTAAGCCTTATGATTATGATTATGGTAATCGTCAGGGTAACCAAAATGCAGGTTGCCCCTTCTGTGACGTTGCACATTTAACCAATATCTATGAAAAAGATGGGGATAAAATTTGGTTAAAGAATAAATATCCAACTTTACAGGATACTGACCAAACAATTCTGATTGAATCAAGCGATCACCAAGGTGATATTTCAACTTATACACGCGAAGACAATCAAGAATTAATGAAGTTTGGACTGAAATGTTTTCAAAAGATGAATAACTCAGGCCGCTATGAAAGTGTTCTTTGGTATAAAAACTTTGGTCCTAAATCTGATGGTTCTTTAACGCATCCCCACATGCAGATTGTTGGGCTTTACCATAAAGATGGCTATCACGATATTGGACCTGACAATTTCAAAGGCTTTGAGGTTGGTCGATCTGGTTCAGTAGAAATGAATCTTTCAGCTTATCCGATTCAAGGCTATCAAGAAGTAAATATCTTAACTCAAGATAATACCAATTTAGAAACGTGGGCAGATTTAATTCAAAAAGGTGCGCAATATATGCGTTCTGTTTTGTCACACGGTGTAGATTCATACAACTTATTCTTTTATCCGATTAATGATGGCAAAGGAACTTGCTGCAAGATTATTCCACGTTTTTATGCCTCACCATATTTTGTTGGCTATAAGATCTCGCAAGTCGATGATTCCGATACTTTAAAATGGGAAGCAGAGCGACTTAAGGGCTTCGTCAATGGCGGTATTTTACATTAAAATGTCAAAAAACGCATTCGCGAGATTGAATGCGTTTTTTTGATATAATTGAAATGATTAAATACATTTCTAAGAAGGGATGCTCATGAAGAAGATTGTAGTTATAGGTTCAAGCAATGTTGATACTACATTGCACGTAAAGGACTTTCCAAAACCAGGTGAAACAATTAATGCCACAGAAATAACCTCTGCTGGTGGTGGTAAAGGTGCAAACCAAGCTATCGCTGCAGCTAAAAGTGGCGCAGAGACTTATTTTATTAATCGTGTCGGTGAAGACAGCGAAGGCGGTTATATCACCCATCAATTGAAGAGCTATGGCGTTGACACTACCTATGTTCAAACCACGATAGGAAGCAAGACCGGTCATGCTTATATCACGCTTAATGAAGCAGGACAAAATGATATCATTATTGATCATGGCGCTAACTATGAATTAACTGTAGAGGATATTCAGGCTGCTAGTGATTTGTTTAAAGATGTAGATTGTGTGATTGCTCAATTCGAGACCCCACTTGAAGCAACAATTGAGGCTTTCAAGTTGGCTAAAAAGGCAGGAAAAATCACAATTTTAAATCCTGCACCTGCTATTGATAAAATTCCGGAAGAATTGTTGCAATACACAGATATTATTACGCCAAATGAAACTGAAAGTGCCAAGATTACGGGCATCCAAATAAAGGATAATTCAACTTTGGCAACGAATGCTGAAAAGTTGCATCTTCTTGGCGTAAAAAATGTAGTAATTACGTATGGTGATAAAGGTGCCTATATCTCATCTGCAGATATTGAAACTTTGGTACCAGCTTACAAGGTTAAGGCAACTGATACCACTGGTGCAGGCGATACCTTTATTGGTTACTTGGCAAGCAATTTAAAAGCAGACTTGTCCAACTTTGAAGAAGCCGCTAAAATTGCTAGTCGTGCTTCATCAATTGCCGTTCAACGTTTAGGTGCCCAACCTTCAATTCCTACTGCCAAAGAAGTAGAAAATGCAATGGAGGACGATGAATAATGGATAAAACAGAACAAGATCGCTTGAAAAAAGAAGCTGCTGAGAAGGCAGCAAGCATGGTAAAATCTGGCATGATTTTAGGCGTAGGTACTGGTTCAACCGTTGCTTTCTTTATTGATGCTTTAGGCAAGCGCAAGGATAATGATGGCTTAAAGTTAAAAGCAATCGTTACTACCAGTAATAGAAGTAAAAAGCAACTTGAAGACTTAGGCTTTAAAGTTAGTGAATTAGCTGATGTTGATCAAGTTGATTTAACTGTTGATGGTTCTGATCGTGTTGCCGACAACTTAGACGGAATTAAGGGCGGCGGTGGTGCCTTAACCCTTGAAAAGAATGTTGCCATTAATTCTAAAAAGATTATCTGGATTGTGGATGAATCAAAACTTGTCCACAGATTAAGTGGATTTCCTTTGCCAGTTGAAGTATTGCCTATTTCTTGTGAACAAAACTTTAAGCGTTTTAAGCAAGAAGGCTTGAAGCCACAATGGCGAATGGATGGCGATAAGCGTTACATCACGCACTATGGCAACTACATTATTGATTTGGCTGCCGATCCAGTTCCAGCACCACATGGTTTAGCCGATTATCTTGACCATACTGTAGGTGTAGTTGAACATGGCTTATTCCTTGATATGTGTGATGAGGTAATCATTGCTCATAGCGACGGCACAATTGAAGATAAGATTAAATAATAATTTTTAGCAAAAATGGTTAACTTTAACCATTTTTTATTTTGTTTTTTTAATATCTTTTGTTAAAAATGAGACTGTAAAATAGTTTGTGTAAGGATGAATGATTCCTTAAATTTATTTCTTT